>JACQTN010000396.1 GCA_016210785.1 Armatimonadota bacterium | reverse complement strand
GGCTCGGGCCCGCGGGCGGGGCTGGGCGAGCTGGAGCTGCCCGCGGTGCAGCCCGGCAGTTCCATCATGCCGGGCAAGGTCAACCCGGTCATCGCCGAGTCGGTGATGCAGGTCTGCGTCCAGGTGTCGGGCAACGACCTGGTGGTGGCGATGGGCAACGAGTGGGGCAACTTCGAGCTGAACACCATGATGCCGGTCATCGCCCACAACCTGCTCCACTCCATGCTGCTGCTGGCATCGGCATCGCGCAACTTCGCCCGGCAGTGCATCGACGGATTGAAGGCGACCGCGCGGGGCCCGGAGCTGGTGGAGCGGGGCGTGATGCTGGCCACGGCGCTGGCGCCGGTGGTGGGCTACGACGCCGCGGCGGAGATTGCCAAGGAGGCCCACCGCACCGGGCGTACCGTGCGGGAGGTGGCCAGGGAGCGGACGAAGCTGAGCGAGGAGGAACTGACCAAACTCCTCGACGCCGCCCGGATGACCGAGCCCGGCATCACGGGCGCGCCGTCAGGAGGGTGACCGGCGGCCGCGGAGCAGGCAGCATGCGGGGCGCGCCCACTCGGCGCGCCCCGCATGCTGCGCCGCGAACCCCAAGACCGGGCAGCGCTTCCGCGTCGCCCTCCAGCCGGCCTACTCGCTCTCCTTGCCGGCCGGTGCCGTTTCCTCCTCGCTGGCCGTCGCTTCCTCGCCTGCTTCCTCGGTTTCCCCGGACGGCTCCGCCGCCTGCGGCCCCTTGGCGCCGCGGATGACGTCCCGGATGAACTCCAGCATCGCCTCGATTTCCTTGCCCTGGTTGGCCTCGCCCATGGCATCCAGGACGCCGAGCAGGGCGGAGAAGTACCCGCGCCGGAACTGATAGGCCCGGTCGGGCACTCCCTCGGGCCGAGCCTGAGCCAGCCGCTCGCACTCGTCGGCCAGCTCGGCAACCTCACCCCAATCGATCATCCACGCACCTCCCGACTCATGCCGCTGCTTGTTGGTGTCTCAAGAAGTTACCGGCCGAACGCCTCCCACGACACCATCGACTCCAGAGGGCGCCGGCCCCGTCCCACGATCACGCGCCGCACGACCCGCTCGATGGGGTGCGACGCCCGCGGATCCGGGTAACCAAACGACAGCACCGTGACCAGCGTCCGGTCCTCCGGGATGCCGAGGAACGCCCGGGCGCCGTCCTGATCCTGTATCGTGGCGGGGCAGGAGCCGATGCCCTCGCTCCACCCTGCCAGCATCATGTTCTGGGCGCAGCGCCCCGCGTCGAACAGGTCGCGGCTGCTACGTGCCACCAGCGCCACCGCAAACGCCGCCCCGGCCACGTGCCCGCTGAACCGGCCGAACCGGCTCAGGGCCGCCAGGCGCTCCCGATCCCGTACCACGACAAAGTGCCAGGGCTGCCGGTTCACGCTGCTGCCGCTCCACCGCCCCGCCTTCAGGATGCGCCGGATCGTCTCTTCCGGGACTTCCCGGGGGAGGAAGGACCGCACCTCCCGCTTTGAGACGATGCACCGGTAGGCATCCATGACGCCGGCCGCGCGCTCCCGCGAAAACTTGCAGGGAAATTCCCCTCTATACAGTCTATGGGACGGCAGAGGCGGCTGTCCAGGGGAAGTTTGGTGCGCGCCGAATGGAAAGGTTGGGTTGAGTGTCTTTACGCCACTCGACCCTTCACCGGGTATGCGACCGGGGGAGGCCCTTCGCCGGCACGTGCTTCATGGTTGCGAGGAGCACCATGCTACCGCGCTCGCCGGACTCACGGCGCCCCCACGAACCCCCACCCGCGACAGTGGGGTAGGCCGGAACACACGTGATGCTCGGCCTCGGCGGCGCGAGTCCAATTCTGCGCTGTTCAACTCGCGGCGCCGAGGCCGACACATGGTGGGAAGCCGGGCCTGCGCATGGAAGAGAAAGACATCATGATGAGAATCGACGCCGCGTTCGACGCGCACGCGCTCACGGCGACCGACATCGCACGGCTGGCCGGGCATGCCGAGGCGCTGGGGATCGACGGGCTGTGGACGCACGAGACCGCCCACGATCCCTTCCTGCCCCTCGCCCTGGCCGCCGGTCACTCCACGCGCCTGGAGCTGGGTACCTCCGTAGCGGTAGCCTTTGCCCGCAGCCCCGTGGTGCTGGCCCACACCGCCTGGGACCTGGCGCGCCTTTCCGGGGGGCGGTTCATCCTGGGCCTGGGCACCCAGGTGAAGCCCCACATCGAGCGGCGCTTCGGCATGTCCTGGGGCCCGCCCGCCCCGCGGCTCCGGGAGTTCGTGGAGGCCATCCGTGCCGTCTGGCGGTGCTGGCAGGAGGACGCGCCGCTCAACTACCGGGGCCGGTTCTACACCCACACCCTGATGACGCCGTTCTTCAACCCCGGTCCCATACCCCACCCGCGCGTTCCCATCTACATCGCAGGCGTCAACCCGGTGCTGTGCCGGCTCGCCGGGGAGATCGCCGACGGCTTTCACGTCCACCCCTGCCACACCGTGCGCTACCTGCAGGAGGTCGTGCTGCCCAGCCTGGCCCGCGGCCTGGAGCGGGCGGGCCGCCCGCGGCAGACGGTGCAGGTGGCGGTGCGCGTGTTCGCGGTGGCGGGGCGTACGGCGGAGGAGCGGGATGCGAGCCGCCGGTGGGTGCGGCAGCAGATCGCGTTCTACGCGTCCACGCCCACCTACCGGGTGGTGCTGGCGACCCATGGATGGGAGGAGGTCGCCGAGCAACTGAGCCGGATGGCGCGCCACGGCCGGTGGGAGGAGATGGGGGACCTGATTACCGACGAGATCCTGGACGCCGTGGCGGTGACGGGCGACGGCGACGACCTGGCGGCCCGCACGGCGGCGCGGTACGCGGGGCTGGCGGACCGCATCGGGTACTACCTGCCGTTTGTGCCGGGACAGGACGACGAGCGCTGGCGCGCGCTGGTGGCGGCGGCGCGGCCCTCGGATTCCTCTTACCCCTCTC
>JACQTN010000395.1 GCA_016210785.1 Armatimonadota bacterium | reverse complement strand
TGGCCACCCTGCCCGGCCTGTGCATCGCGCTGGTGGTGCTGGGGTTCAACCTGCTGGGCGACGGGATCCGGGATATCCTGGATCCGCGGCTGCGGAGGTGACGAGACGTGCGCCGTGGGCGGCGCACAGACCGCGTGCCTGAGCGGAAGCGTCCCTACGACGACATCGACACCCGCGCCCGGTATTCCTGCACCGCCTTCTCGATACGCCGCAGCGCCTCCTGGATGTTCTCGATGCTGTTCGCGTAGGAGAATCGCAGGTACCCCTCCCCGTGCACGCCGAAGGCAGTCCCGGCCAGCCCTGCCACCCCCGCCTCATCCAACAGATAGTCGGCGAAGCGCTTGACCACGCGATCCACGGCCTTGACATTGGGAAAGACGTAGAACGCGCCCTGCGGCATGCGGCAGGTGATCCCCTCGATCCGGTTCAGGCCCGCCACGATGACGTCCCGGCGCCGGCGGAACTCCGCCACCATGGCCTCCGCCTCGTCCTGCGGCCCGCGCAGCGCGGCGACGGCCGCCATCTGGGCAAACGCCGCCGTGCAGGAGTTGGAGTTCACCATCAGTTGCGCGATGCGGTCGGCCAGGTCGGGCCGCATCACGCCGTAGCCCAGGCGCCATCCGGTCATGGCGTAGGTCTTGGAGAAGCCGTCCAGGATGATGGTGCGCTCCCTCATGTCGGGGAAGGCGGTGATGCTCACGTGCTCCCCCTCGTACAGGATGCGCCGGTAGATCTCGTCGGAGAGGATGAAGAACGTATGGGCCAGGGCGATGTCGGCGATGGCCTCCACGTCCTGGCGCGTCAACGCCGACCCGCACGGATTGTGGGGGGAGTTGAGGATGAGCAGCTTCGTGCGCGGGGTGACCAGCCGCCGCAGTTCCTCTGGGTCCACGCGGAAGTCGCGCTCCTCGCGCAAGGGCAGCGGGACGGGGATCCCGCCCACGAAGTTGATCATGGACTCGTAGATGGGAAAGCCCGGGTTGGGGTAGATGACCTCGTCGCCGGGGTTCACCAGCGCCAGGATGGCAAAGAACATGATGGGCTTGGCGCCCGGCGTGATCACCACCTCCGCGGGTTCGACGGGAATCCCCCGCGCGCGCTCCGTCTCCTCCGCGATCGCCTCCCGTGCCTGGGGCAGCCCGGCCGCGGGTGTGTAGTGGGTGTAGCCGTCGCGCAGCGCCTGCATCGCCGCCTCCTTGACGTGGGCGGGCGTGTCGAAGTCGGGCTCGCCGATCTCCAAATGAACCACGTGCTTCCCCCGCGCCTCCATCGCGCGGGCCTTCACCAGCACCTCAAACGCGGTCTCGGTCCCCAGCCGCGACATCCGTTCCGCCAGCGCGAGTGTGTCCACGATGCCTCCTCCGCTCCTGAAACCTCTCCTCCCGCCGCCGGTCCCGCGGCGGCGCCCGGCGCTCTCCTCATTGACGGCTAGAATCTCGTCTCGGACAAAGTGCTTCATTCATGCGCAGGACCGGCTTCCCACGATGTGTCGGTGTCGGTGGTGCAAGTTGAACTACGCAGAACCGGGCTCGCGCCGCCGGGTCCGAGCATCCTCCATGTGTCGGACACCCCCACCATCGCGGGTGGGGGACGTTGGGGGAGGAAAAGGCCCTCCCCCGTCGGACACTTGCTGAAGGGTGGAGTGGCGTAAAGACACTCCACCCAACCTTAACGGGCTAGGCGCGAATGCGAGTTCCCGTCTCCCCCCGCAGCGCCCGCTCGATGTGCTCCGGCGCCGTAATGATCGTCTCGCCGCCCGTGGACTCCACGAAGTCCAGGGCGCCTTCGATCTTGGGCCCCATGCTGCCGGGCGGAAAGTGCCCCTCCGCCAGATAACGCCGCCCCTCCGCCGCGCGCATCTCCTCCAGATCGCGCTGGCGGGGGGTGCCGTACCACAGCGCGACCCGCTCCACGGCCGTGCTGAACAGCAGCAGGTCGGCGCCAATCCTGCGGGCCAGCAGCGACGACGCCAGGTCCTTGTCGATAACCGCCTCGACGCCGCGGAGATGGCCGCGGGCATCCCGCACCACGGGAATCCCTCCGCCGCCCGCTGCCACCACCACGAAGCCGGCGCGCACCAGCGCGCGGATGGCCTCGTGCTCCAGGATCTCCAGCGGCCGCGGGGACGCTGCCACCCGTCGCCATCCGCGGCCCGCGTCGGCCCGGAGGGTCCAGCCCCGGTTCCTGGTGTGCCACTCCGCCTCCGCCTGGCGGTAGAAGTGCCCGATGGGCTTGCTGGGCGCGTCGAAGGCCGGATCTGTCGCGTCCACCACCACCTGGGTCACCACGCTCACCACCGGCCGGTCCATGTTGCGGCGCCGCAGCTCGTTGCCGAGCACCTGCTGGATCATGTAGCCCAGCGATCCCTGGGTCTGGGCGCCCAGCACGTCGAGAGGAAGGACCGGCGCCACCCGGGCGGCCATCTCGCTGCGCAGCAGGTTGAACCCCACCTGCGGCCCGTTGCCGTGGGTAATGACCACATCCCATCCCTGCGCCACCAGCGCACCCAGGTGCGCCGCGGTCTCGGTGAGGGCCTCAATCTCAGCAGCGACCGAAGGATCCGCATCATCCTTGATGAGCGAGTTTCCTCCGATGGCGACGACAGCCATCCTGCCCATGGTCTCCCACCCCAGAAAAGCCTTTAGAATTTTCTGAGGGCCCCGGGGTTTCCCATTCTCCCTCCGCGAGGGGAATTCCCTGCCGTCGCCATGGCTGCGCGGCTCACTGACCTCCCAGGCTTCGCGCCATTACCACCGCGCACACCTCTCGCGCCCCGGCCCGCCGCAGCGGCTCCGCGGAGGCCTCCAGGGTTGCACCCGTCGTCATCACGTCGTCCACCAGCAAGATGCGCCGGCCGCGCACGGCGCCCGCCTCCGCCTCAAAGGCGCCGGCCACGTTCTCCCGGCGCGCGTCACCCGCCAGGCCCGTCTGCTGCGGCGTGGCGCGGACCCGGCGCAGCGCCGCCGGCGCCAGCGGCGCGCCCAGGACCGCCGCTACCTCCACCGCCAGCAGGTGTGCCTGGTTGAAACTGCGCTCCCGCTCGCGCGCCGGGTGCAGTGGAACCGGCACCACCAGATCCGGCGGTCGCGCACCCCATTCGCGGAAGGCCACCGTGCCCATCAGCGTGCCCAGCGGACCCGCGAGCGCCCGGCGCCGGCCAAACTTCAGGGCGTGCACCGCCTCCTTGGCCACACCTTCGTAGCGCGCCACGGCGCGGATCGTGTCCATATGCCCGGGTCGCCGGACGCACCACGGGCACAGGCGCGACGGGACCGCCCCGTCCGGATCCGGGCACCGCACCAGGGGGAAACCGGGCAGGTCCCGGGTTCGCCGGGACACCACGCTCCCCACGCGCGGTGCTGCGCTGGCCCCAAATGCCGCCGTGGCCCGCCCTTCCCCCAGAGGTGCGCCGCACCGCCGGCACAGCGGCGGTACGATCAGCGGCACGGCGCGCAGGCACGCCGGGCAGAGGGGGAAGTCGCCGGAACGCCCGCAGACCTGGCAGGCGGTCGGGAACAAGAGATCGAGGAGATACCGCAGGAAGGCGAGGGCCTCCGGGTATCACAGTGATGTGTGATTCTATGATACCACAAGAGGCGGATGGAATGCGCCTGCTTACGTCCCCTCCTCCCATGCCTCGTGCAGGTAGCGCCGCTGCTCGGGGGTGAGCTCGTCGATCTGCACTCCGAGCGTGGCCAGCTTCAACGAGGCCACCTGCCGGTCGATCTCCTCCGGCACCACGTACACCTGCGGGGCCAGCGTCTTCCTCTCCTTGACCAGATACTCCACCGACAGCGCCTGGTTGGCGAAGCTCATGTCCATGACCGCGGCGGGATGTCCCTCCGCGGCGGCCAGGTTGAGCAGCCGGCCCTCCGCCAGCAAGTACAGCCGCCGGCCGTCGGGCAGGCGGTACTCGGTCACGTATTCCCGCACCTGGCGCTTCCCCTTCGCCATGTCCTCGAGGGCCGGGATGTCGATCTCCACGTTGAAGTGACCGGTGTTGGCCAGGATGGCGCCGTCCTTCATCCGCTCGAAGTGTTCGCGGCGCAGCACGCTGGTGTTGCCGGTGACCGTGATGAAGATGTCGCCGACCTTCGCCGCCTCCAACCCCGGCATGACCTGGTAGCCGTCCATGATGGCCTCCAGCGCGTGCAGCGGCGAGACCTCCAGCACGACCACGTGGGCGCCCATGCCCCGCGCCCGCATGGCCACGCCGCGCCCGCACGATCCATAGCCGCACACCACGAGCGTCTTGCCTGCCAGCAGGATGTTGGTGGCGCGCATCAGGCCGTCGATGGTGGACTGCCCGGTGCCGTAC
>JACQTN010000394.1 GCA_016210785.1 Armatimonadota bacterium | reverse complement strand
GAGATGGACGGGTCGCTCTTCAACTGGACCTACGGCGGAGACCGGGGCGAGCCGGACGCTTCGTCGACGCTGCGCAGCGGGCAGCTCCGGAACTTCTCCCGGTACAAGTCCGCGCGGATGGACGAGCTGCTGGCGCAGGGCGTGCGGGAGGTCGATCCCGGCAAGCGGAAGCGGATCTACGCCGAGGTGCAGGCGCTCTTCGCCGAGGACGTCCCGTTCATCTACGTGATGTACTGGCACTGGTACGACGTCTTCAGCAGCCGGATCAAGGGGCTGCCTTCGACCGTGCTGCAGGGCGCGAACCCGCTGTACGCCAAGGCGTACACGTGGTGGATCGAGTAGCGGGCCTGGTGGGTCATCCGGGCACCGCATGGCAGGCGTGAGGGCGGCGGCCCGCCGAGGTAGGCATGCAGCGATACATCATCGTCCGGCTGCTGCAGGGCCTGCTCACGATCTTCCTGGTGAGCCTGGGAACCTTCGGCCTGATGCACCTGGCGCCTGGAGATCCCATCACCCTCCTGGTCGGGGAGACTCAGGCCGGCACGGAACAGGTCGAGCGGATCAAGAAGCAGTGGGGCCTGGACCGGCCGCTGCACGAACAGTACCTGCGCTGGCTGTCCAACATGACGCGCGGGGACTTCGGCCAGTCCGTGGTGCGCACCGGCATGCCCGTGCGCAGCATGGTGGGCGAGGCGGCCGCGGTCACCGTTAAGCTCAACGTCTGGGTCTTCCTCCTCTCCATCGCCATCGCCGTCCCCGCCGGCATCGCGGCGGCGGTACGGCGGTATTCTGTGCTCGACTACGTCACCATGGTCGCCACCACGCTGGGGGTGGCCCTGCCCAACTTCTGGGTCGGTCTGATGTTCATCATCATCTTCGCTCTGGTGCTGGGGTGGCTGCCGCCGTTCGGCCTGCAGGACTGGAAAGGGTACGTCCTGCCCGTCTCCGTGCTGACGCTGGGCCAGACGGCGCTGCTGGCCCGCATGATGCGCGGCTCCACCATGGAGGCCATGGGCGAGGACTTCGCCCGCACCGCGCGGGCCAAGGGCTTGCGCGAGCCCGCCGTCATCCTCCGCCACGTGGTGCGCAACGCGCTGCTGCCGGTCGTCACCGTGATCGGCTACCGTCTGGCGTTCCTGCTCAGCGGCACGATCATCGTGGAGACGGTCTTCGCGCTGCCGGGGCTCGGCCAGCTCTTCATCGAGTCGGTCAACCGCGTGGACTACCAGGTGGTTCAGGTCATCGTGCTGCTGCTGAGCACGCTGGTCATCCTGGGGAACCTGCTCACGGACCTGGTCTACGGCTACATCGATCCGCGCATCCGGTTCGGATGATGCGCGCGCGCCGGGTGGGCCGATGAGCCAGGAAGAAATCGCGCTCCAGACGCGTCGTGTGGCGCCGGGGTACGAGCCCATCCGGCGGTCGGAGGTCTCGCGGGCGTGGCGGCGCTTCGCCCGCTACCGCCCGGGCGTCGTTGCCCTGGCCTTCCTGGGATTCCTGGCCGTCGTGGCCATCTTCCCGGACGTCTTCGCCCCCCACTCCTACACCCAGGTCTTCCGAGGCATGCGGGGCGCTCCGCCCACCTGGTCGCACCCCGTGGGCTTCGACCACATCGGGCGCGACATGCTGAGCCGCATCATCTGGGGCACCCGGGTGGCGTTCATCGTCGGCCTGCTGGCCACGGGCATCGCGGTCGTCATCGGCGTCGCCATCGGCGCGGCGGCCGGGTACTTCGGCGGCCGGGTGGATGTGGTGCTGTCGCGGATCGTGGACACGCTGATGGCCTTCCCCACCCTGGTGCTGCTCATCACGCTGGCCGCAGTGCTGGGGCCGGGCATGGTGACCACCGTGGTGATCATCGGGCTCGCGGGGTGGGCGCAATACGCCCGCGTGGTGCGGGCGGACATGCTGAGCCTGCGGGAGCGGGAGTTCGTGCTGGCCGCGCGGGCGGCCGGAGCCAGTGCCGCGCGCGTCATCTTCCGGCACGGGGTGCCGAATCTGTTGGGACCCATCATCGTCCTGGCGACCCTGGGCATCGGCGGCATCATCATCCTGGAGTCGGCGCTCTCGTTCCTGGGGCTGGGCGTGCAACCGCCCACGCCGTCGTGGGGCAGCATGCTCTCCGACGGCCGGGCGTTCATCCAGACCTATCCCCAGATCGCCATCGCGCCGGGCGTGATGATCTCGCTGACGGTGCTGGCGTTCAACCTGCTGGGGGACGGCCTGCGGGACGCCTTGGACCCTCGGCTTAAGACATGAGCCTCGGGCCCCGCGGTGAGACCCGCGGGGGCGCCCTCGATCCACGGCTGAAGGATGCGCCCAGGTAGACGAGAAGTTCCCACAGGAGACCCGCTCAGGAGGTCCCCCATGACCCGTCACATTGTCGTGACCGCAACCGGCGACGCCCTCATCGAGCGGCGAATGCCCCAGTATCCCGATGAGCCCTTCCAGCGCATGCTCACGCTGATCCGGTCCGCGGACGTCGCCTTCACCAATCTGGAGACGGTGCTGAGCAACTACCGCGGCTCGCCCATTGTGGAGACGGGCGTCAACCTGTCCGCGGAGGCGGGCGTGGCCCGCGATCTGCAGCGGATGGGGTTCAACGTGACGTCGTTCGCCAACAACCACACCCTCAACTACGGCGAGGAAGCGGTCTTGACGACCCTCCAGGTGCTGGAGG
>JACQTN010000383.1 GCA_016210785.1 Armatimonadota bacterium | reverse complement strand
GGCGATCCTGCTGGCGCTGCCGATTCTCGGACTCGCCCTGCTCACCGGCGTGCTGGTGAGCCTGTTCCAGGCCGTCACCCAGATCCAGGAGGTCACGCTCACCTTCGTCCCCAAAATGGTGGCCGTGGCGGTGGCCATCGCGATCTTCGGCCCCTGGATGGGGCACAAGCTGCTGGAGTTCACGGCGGCGCTGCTCAACTCCCTGCCCACCATGATCCGATGACCGCCGATCCCGTCCGCCTCGTCCACCTGCTGCTGGCCATGGGCCGGGCCACCGCTTTCCTCTTCGTGGTGCCGGTGCTGGGCGGCCCGCGAGTGCCGGCCATCCTCAAGGCGGGGCTGGGGTTCTTGCTGGCGATGGTGAGCCTGGTGCACGCGCCCGCGGTGGCGCTGGACACCGGTACCTTTCTCCTGCTGCTGATCAAGGAGGTGGGGGTCGGCCTGTTCCTGGGCTGGGGGATCTCCCTGGCGTTCGCGGCAATCCAGGTCGCCGGCAACATCCTGGAGATCCAGTTCGGGTTCGGCGCGGGCAGCGTGGTGGACCCCATCCACGCCGTGCAGTCCACCATCGTCTCGCAGTTCTACGCCATCTTCGGCCTGCTGCTGTTCGTGGGCATCGACGGTCACCACCTGCTGCTGCGCATGCTGGCCCGCAGCTTCGAGTTGCTGCCCACCACCGGCGTGATGCCCGCGGGTGGCGTCACAAGCGGCGCCGTGGACCTCTTCGCCGCGGCGTTCTTCTCCGGCATCCAGCTCGCCGCCCCGCTGATGATCGCGGGATTGCTGGTGGAGGCGGGGCTGGGCCTGGTGGCCCGCGCCGCGCCCCAGATGAACGTCTTCATCGTGAGCCTGCCGCTCAAGGTGGGGCTCGGCATCCTGCTGATGGGCGTGTTCCTGCCGGCGCAGATGGGCGGCATCGCGGAGGGCATCCGCGGCGCCGTGCGCGACACGATCCAGATTCTTGCGGGAGCACGACCATGACCGCTCTGCCCCCGCACATCCTCGAGGACCCGTGCGACCTGCCGGCGCCCTAGCCGGCGGCCCAGCCGGCGGGGCGGACCTGCTGGAGAGCCTCCCCGGCCTGCTGGCCGAAACCTCTCCTTCCTCCTGACCTCACTGCAGATCTCGGACCAAAGGCGAGCCCACGTCTGGCGGAGCGACTGCGTCCGAGCGATGCGCGCTCAGTGGGTGTCGGGGCAAATGTGGCACGGCGCAGCATCGGGCTCGCGCCACCTGTCTTGGCGAGCCAGAGAGGAGCGAGCCCATGTCTGAGCGCGAAGCGCGAGTTTGGGCTCGCACCGGCAGAAAGCGAGCCATAGACAGGTCGGCGAGGCCGCCCCGGAGCGAAGCCGGATGCGCCGTGAGTACGGTGAGCGCGGTAGAGTGAGGCACATCGCAGAAACGTGGCACGTGCCGGGTGAGCCGCCCCTGGCACGGAACTTGCATGTGTGCGCGTCACGCATGGGAGTGATCCATGAGTAGCCAGCGCACAGAAGCGGCGACCCCACGTCGCCGGACCGAAGCGCGACAGCGCGGAAACGTCGCCCGCAGCCAGGATCTGGCCAGCAGCGTCAGCCTGCTGGCCGGGCTGGCCGCCGGCGCCATCACCCTGCCCTATGGGATCCGCGCCTTCTCCGCGTACATGGTGGACACCGTGGCCAGCGCCGCCACAGCCGCCACGACCGCCCCTGCGTTCCACACCGTCTTCGGCGTGGGCGCGTGGGCCGGCGCCCGCCTGCTGGGGCCGGTCCTGCTCGCCAGCGGCGTGGCCGGCATCGTGGTCAACCTGGCCCAGACCGGAGGCCTCTTCACCTTCAAGCCCGTGGAGCCGCAGCTCGACCGCCTCAACCCGGTGCGGGCGCTGGCACGGCTGTTCTCGCTGCGCACGCTGGCCGAGTCAATCAAGAGCATCGCCAAGCTGACCGCCCTGACCGTCATCATCACCGGCGCGGTGCGCAACGCGCTGCCCTCGCTGCCCGGGGCGGTGACGGCGGGGCCGGGCGCGATGCTGGCGCTGCTGGGAAGCACCATGTTCGGGGTCGCGGTGCGCGGCGCCGTGGCGCTGGTGGTGATCGGCGCGCTGGACTACATGTACCAGCGGTTCGAGTGGGAGCGCAGCCTCCGCATGACCAAGCAGGAAGTGAAGGAAGACCTGCGCGAGACGGAGGGCGATCCGCTGGTCCGATCCCGGATCCGCAGCCGGCAGCGCGACCTGGCGCGCCGGCGCATGATGGCCGACGTGCCCAAGGCCACGGTGGTGGTCACCAACCCCACCCACATCGCGGTCGCCCTCCGCTACCAGCCGCGCGAGATGGCCGCGCCGGTGGTGGTGGCCAAGGGTGCCCAGTTGATCGCGGAGCGCATCAAGCAGATCGCCGCCAGGCACGGCGTCCCCGTGGTGGAGAACCAGCCGCTGGCCCGCGCGCTGTTCAAGAGCGTGCCGATCGGCAAGCCGATTCCCCCGGCGCTGTACCACGCTGTCGCTGAGGTGCTGGCCATGATCTACCGCCTGGCCCGCCAGCGGGGAGTGCGCGCATGACCTGGGTGCGCCGCCTCAGCCAGTCCAGCGATTTCGCCATCGCCGGCGTCCTGCTGCTGATGACGGCGATGCTGATCGTACCGCTGCCGCCCCTGATGGTGGACGTGCTGCTCATCGCCAACGTGGCCTTCGCCATGGTCACGCTGCTCATGACCACCTATGTGACCGACCCGCTGCAGTTCTCGGTCTTTCCGTCGCTGCTGCTGGCCTCCACCCTCCTGCGCCTGGGGCTCAACGTGTCCCTGGCGCGGCTCATCCTGACCCAGGGCAACGCGGGCGCCATGGTGGCCGCCTTCGGCGGCCTGGTGGTGGGCGGCAACGTCATCATCGGTCTGGTCGTCTTCGCCATCCTCCTGATCATCCAGTTCCTGGTGATTACCAACGGCGCGGGGCGCATGGCGGAGGTGGCCGCGCGTTTCACGCTGGACGCCATGCCCGGCAAGCAGATGAGCATCGACGCCGAGCTGAACGCCGGCGCCATCAATGAGGAGCAGGCGCGGGAGCGCCGCCGGCAGGTGGAGCGCCAGGCGGATTTCTTCGGCGCCATGGACGGCGCCAGCAAGTTCGTGCGCGGCGACGCCATCGCCGGGCTGCTCATCACCGTGGTCAACCTGCTGGGCGGCTTCGGCGTGGGCATGGTCCTGCGGGGCATGAGCCCCGGGGAGGCGATGCAGACCTTCGCCCTGCAGGCGGTGGGCGCGGGGCTCGTCATCCAGATCCCGGCCCTCCTGATCTCGGCGGCCAGCGGCCTCATCCTCACGCGCACCGCGGCCACGGCGCACCTGGGCGCCGACATGATGAAGCAACTGCTGGCGCGGTGGGAGCCGCTCGCCGCGGCCGCGGCCATCGTGGGTATCCTGGGCCTCTTCCCCGGGCTGCCCAAGCTCCCGTTCCTGCTGGGCGCGGGGATCCTGGGCACGGTGGCGTGGGCCGTGCGCGCACCCGCCCCGCAGAAGGAGGCCGCGCCGGGCCCGCCCCCGCCGCCGTCCGCGGCGCAGCAGACGGAGCAGATGCACGCGCTGGCGGAGGTGGACGCCATCAGCGTGGAGGTGGGCTACGGGCTCATCGGGCTGGTGGAGGTCTCCCAGGGCGGCGACCTGCTGGACCGCATCGTGATGATCCGCCGGCAGACCGCCCAGAACCTGGGGCTCATCATCCCGCCGGTGCGGGTGCGCGACAATCCGCACCTGAGCTCGCGGGACTACCGGGTCACGATCCGCGGCGCGGAGGTGGCGCGGGCCGAGATCATCCCCACGGGGCTGCTGGCCATTAAGAGCGCGGCCGACGCGCCGCCGCTGCCCGGCGTGCTGACCACCGATCCCGCCTTCGGCGCGCCCGCGGTGTGGATCTCCGAGGCGGAGCGCCCCATCGCGCAGATGGCCGGCTACCAGGTGGTGGAGCCCACCGTGGTGATCGCCACCCACCTGGGCGAGATCGTGCGCCGCCACGGCTGGCGCCTGCTCAGCCGGCAGGAGGTCCAGGGCATGCTGGACCGGCTCAAGGAGCGGCACAAGGCAGTGGTGGAGGAGCTGGTGCCCGGCATCATGTCGGTGGGCGACGTCCAGAAGATCCTGCAGGCGACGCTGCGGGAGGGCGTGCCCATCAAGGACCTCGTGACGATCCTGGAGACGCTGGCCGACTGTGGCCGCACCGTGAAGGAAGTGGACAAGCTGGTGGAGGCGGTGCGCCGCGCCATGGGCCGCAACCTGTACCAGCACCTGCTGGACGAGCAGCACCGGCTGGCGGTGATGACGCTGGACGCCGCGGTGGAGCAGCGGATCCTGGACGCGGCGCAGGCGGCACGGCCCATCGACATGGACCTGCTGCGGCAACTGCAGGCGGCCACCCAGAAGGCGTGGGAGCAGGCGACCGCCGCCGCGGCCAGCCCTGTGCTGCTGTGCAGTAGCGTGGTGCGGCCGGCGATGCGTCAGCTGCTGGAGAGCACGCTGCCCAACCTGGCGGTCGTGGCATACGAAGAACTCGACCCCGCGGTCAACCTGCACCGGCTGGGGACGGTGGAGATCCATGCTGGCAAGGCGGTATGAGGCCGAGACGCTGCAGGAGGCTCTGAGCCTGGTGCACGGCGACCTGGGCGAGGACGCCGTGATCCTGTACTCGCGTGAAGGGCAGGGGCCCCGGTGGCGGCGGTGGCTGGGCGGCGCGGGCGCGGAAGTGATCGCGATGGCCCCGCTGGCGCTGCCCCGCCCGCCGCAGCGGCACGGCGTCCTGCGGCCGGAGGAGATCGCCAGGACACCCGCGCCGGACCCCGCGGCGCCTGGGGTGGTGGCGGCGTCGCCTGCGGCGGCCGCGCCGTTCGTGCTGCGCACCTACGCGGGCGCGGCCTCACCCCCCGACATCCGGTCGGATGTCGCGAGGACCCCGAGGGCGGCGGAGGCCGTGCGCCGCGACGCGGAGGCGCCGCGGCGAGAGGGGGCGGGCTCTGTGGTGCGCCGCGCCGCGCCCATCCGCATCACGGCGGGGCGCTGCCGCGTGGTGGCGCTGGTGGGCTCCACCGGCGTGGGCAAGACGACGACCGTCGCCAAGCTGGCCTGCGAGCACGCCCTGCGCGGGCATCGCGTGGCGCTGATCGCCGCGGACGCCTACCGCATGGGTGCGGTGGCGCAGCTGCAGGGCTATGCCCGCCCGCTCGGCGTGCCGCTGCACGTCCTGAAGAATCCCGCGCAGGCTGCACGCCTGGCGGCGGAACTGGAGGCCTGCGACCTGGCGCTGGTGGATCTCCCCGGCGTGCCGGCCTCCGAACCGGGGCGCCTGGAGGCCGCGGAGGCGCTGGTGAATGCGCTGGCGCCCCGCGAGGTGCACCTAGTGCTGTCGGCGACGGCGAGCGTGGGCGTGATCGAGGCCACGCAGCAGGCGCTGCTGGCGCTGCGGCCGACGCGCGCCATCCTGACCCACGTGGATGAGATCTCGACGGCGGAAGCGCGGCCTGTCTTGCGCGCGGTCAGGCTGCCCATATCGTACCTGGGCTGCGGGCCCAACGTGCCGGGCGACCTGGTCACCGGGCGCTCGCGCAAGGCCGACGCGTGGCTCGCCGCGGGGTGATCGAGGAACGGCCATGCAACTGCGAGTGAACCAGCGCGTGGAACTCCTCATCGAAGAGAAGCCCTACGTTTCGCGGGTCGAGGAAGTGGACGGCCGGCGGATCTGGGTGTCTGCCCCGTTCGATGACGACGGGGGAGTGCTGCGCGTGCGGACGCGCACCGGCGTCAAGGGCCGCCTGCTCGACACCCAGGGGGTCTGGGAGTTCGCCGGCCGCATCGCCGGCGAGCGCATGGACTCGATCCCCCTGGTCGCCGTGGACCTGGCCGGCGACCTGGTGCTGATCGAGAGCCGCGGCGCCGTCCGCCATCCCTGCTTGGAGCGGGTCCACATCGTCATCCTCAGCGGCCAGCCGGTGCGTCCGCGTGAGGGCAGACTCCTCGACATCTCCGACAGCGGCGCACGGGCCGAGGTCATGAACCCGTGGCCACAGCCGAAGGCCGGCCAGCAGGTGATCATCACCACGATGCGCCAGCCGCCGCTGTCGGCGGCGGGCGAGATCGTGTGGGCGCGGGCGGTGTTGGTGCGCGAGCGCAACTACCTGCTGGGCCTATGGAGACCTGCGACCTGGCGCTCGTGGATCTTCCCGGTGGACCGGCCTCCGAGCCGGGACGCCGGGAGGCGGCGGAGGCCCTGGTGAACGCGCTGGCGCCCCACGAGGCGCACCTGGTGCTGCCGCCGGCGGCGAGCGCGGGCGTGATCGCGGCCACGCAGCAGGCGCTACTGGCGCTGCGCTCCTCGCGCGCCATCCTGACCCACATGGACGAGTTTTCGACGGCAGCGGCGCGGCCTGTCTCGCGCGCGGTCCGGCTGCCGATATCTTACCCGGGCTGCGGGCCCAACGTACCGGGTGACCTGGGCGTCGCGCGCTCGCGCAAGGCGGACGCGCGGCTCGCAGCAGGATAGGCGGGGGAGGAACGATGGAAGCGCGGATCAACCAGCGGATGGAACTCTTCATCGGAGGGAAGCCCTACGTCTCGCGGGTCGAGGAAGTGGACGGCCGGCGGATCTGGGTGTCTGCCCCGTTCGATGACAACGGGAACGTGCTGCGCGTGGGGACGGGTACCGCCATCAAGGGCCGCCTGCTCGATCCCCAGGGCGTCTGGGAGTTCGCCGGGCGCATCGCCGGCGAGCGTATGGACTCGATCCCCCTGGTCGCCGTAGACATGACCGGTGACCTGATCCTCTCCGAAAGTCGCAGCGCCGCCCGCCATCCCTGCATGGAGCGCGTCCACATCGTCATCTTCAGCGGCCAGAGGGTGCGTCCGTGTGAGGGCAAGATCCTCGATATCTCCACGAGCGGCGCACGGGCCGAGGTCATGAACCCATGGCCGGAGCCGAAGGTCGGCCATCAGGTGATCATCACCACGATGCGCCAGCCGCCGCTGCAGGCGGCGGGTGAGATCGTGTGGGCGCGGGCGGTGCTGATGCGCGGGCGCAACTACCTGCTGGGTGTGCGGTGGCTGCCCAGTTCCCGCGCCGCGGGACGCCAGCTGATGCTGACCATCGCGGCACCTGCAGACGGACAAGTTGACCGGACGCCGGGCCGCGCACACGTGAGATGAGGTGACGCCATGCAGAACGCCAAGCAGAAACCCATCGCGTGCGAGGAGCACTTCGCGCCGTTCCTGCGCCGCACCGCCGAGGAGGGACTCACGGACGGCGCGTACGAACTGGCCCTCTCCCTTACCCAGGCCTTGATCCCCTTTGAGCTGGGCACGGTGTGGGTGAAGGATGGCGACCGCTATCGCCCGGGCGCCAGCGTGGGACGGCCGCTCGACCTCCTGGAGGGCATGAGTTTCGCCGGCGGGGACGGCCTCCGGGCGTGGCTGATCGAAGAGGGTCGGGTCGTGATGATCCCCTCTTCCAGCCGGGGCTTCCGGCACGAGACGCTGCAGGGCTTCCTGGCCGCGCCGATGCGCACGGAGGGCGAGCCGCAGGGCGCCATCGCGCTGGGTCGGACAGCCGACGTCTTCACCGCGCGGGAGCGGGACCTGCTGTGCGAAATCGCGGCGCTGCTGGCCACGACGATCTGCCAGAGCCGGCGGCTCACCCGCCTGCGATCGGGCCCGCGGGCGGCCAGCTTCCTCGACGCCGGCCGAGTGTCGGTGCCGTCCCAGGGCTGACCGCTGGCGCACTCCAGAAGAT
>JACQTN010000381.1 GCA_016210785.1 Armatimonadota bacterium | reverse complement strand
CCCTGGTGCGCCGCCCACGAGAATCCGGTGGTGACCAGGCTCGCGCACAACCACAGGAGGCTGAGCCTGGAGGCGAGAACCCGGCCGGCAAGTCTGAGCATCACGACCTCTGAGGGGTCCGGGCGTGAGTCCGGAGAGTCAGGAGACCCGCGATCCGCTTCGGGGGCGGGGCCTGGACTTAGAACCGCGGGCCACGCAGCGTGCGTTCCGCGACCAGGACGAGGTCGATGAGGTCGCCCCCGTCCACCACCGGCCTCGCCTGAGGAACCGTGGTCTTCTCCGCGGCGGGCGCGGCCCGGGCGGGCTGCGCCTCTTCCCGCGCGGCGGCGGCCGGTCCCGGCTCGATCACGCGCGCCGGTCCCTCCGCCGCGGCAACCCGCACCGGTAGCGCGGCCGCGGGCTGCTGTACCATCATGGTGCCAACCGTGAGGGTCTCCTCAGGGGCGGCGTGCGGCTTCTGGCGCTGAGGTGCGGCGGCAACCGCCGCGGGCGCGGGCACAGGAGACGCCTCAGGCGGGGTCTGCACCATAGCCAGGAGGGCCCCGACCGGCCGGTCAAAGGTCACGGCCGGGGTCGAGGATGCCGCGACCCCGATCTGCGACCTCAGGGGTACGATGGCGCCCGGCCCGATGGCCAGGGGAAGCGCCTGCGGCACCGCGACCATGGCGATGGCCAGCACCAGGAGCAGCGACAGGATGCCGACGGCGACCGGGGCGAACTGGCGGCGGGGTGCGGAAGCCGCCCGGCCGGCCTCACCGCGAGCGACTGCGGCGACGCCCAGCTCACGGGCCCGGCGGATCTCGGCCTCGGCCAGCGAGAGCGTGAGCACGCCCCGCGCCACGGCCCCTTCCTCGCACTCGACCCGCGCCCGGCGCAGCCAGCGCTCGGTGAAGCCGATGTGTTTGATCATCTCGGAAACGACCATGGTCCCACGCACCCCTTTTCTGAGCCTGCACTCTCGCAGAGACCTTCAGCCGGCCTGGCCGCGCCCGCTGGAGCGTTGAGGCGGTGTCACCCGCCGCTTCCTTCTAATAGTATCCCCGAACCTCGCGGGACGATCCCAGATTTGTCGCGACGCTACTTGCCCAGCGCGCGGGTCGGCGTGCTCCCCGGGACGAGATCCGGCGCGGCGATCCCCAGCAGCGCCTCCCGCACCTGCTGCAGCGCCTGCTTCTGCAGGCGGTAGAAGTGGGAGAGGCTGATGGCCAGCTCACGCGCCACCGTGCGAGGCTCGCGGGCCTCCAGGTAGGTGGCCTCGATGATCTTCCGCTCCCGCGGCGGCAGGGTCTCCACCACCCTGGCCACGCTGGCCATCATCACCGCGTCCTCTACCGCGCCCAGGTCTTCGTCCGCGGACGCATCGGCCAACCGCTCGGCCAGGGAAAGTTCCCCCTCCACGTGCTCCAGCGACAGGACGTCGGCCCGCTCTCGTCGCAGCGCGTTGAGGACCCGGCCGCGGATGCGATAGGTGGCGAAGGTGGAGAAGCGAATTCCCCGCGTGTAATCGAACCGCTCCACCGCCTCGATGAGGCCCAGCGTCCCCTCCTGGATCATGTCCATGATCCAGGACTCGGCCAGGCGGAGCTGCATGACCACTTTGAAAACCAGGGGCTGGTACGCCTCGATCAGGCGGCAGCGGCTTTCCCCGTCGCCGTGATCGCGGTATCGGACCCAGAGGTCCCACTCCTCCTCTGGAGCCAGAATGGCCACCTTTTGCAGTTCGCGCAGGTAGTCTGCCAGCATGCCCGGGCCTCCGACCTATTCTTATTCGCGCCGGGCTGTGCTTTCCCTTGTAATACGACGACCGGGCCAGGAAAGCGTCTCCAGAATCCATACTTCGGTCATGCGCAGACCCGGCACAGGCCCGTGTTGGCAGAATTCGGCTTCGTCCATGCGCAGGACCGGCTCGGCCGGGTCCGAGCATCACGAACATGTTGGTGCCCCACTGTCGCGGGTGGGGGTTGAACCCCCTGAAACATCCGGAGCGTCTCTTGCTGTCACATGATTGCCCCGTGGGATGTTTCAGGGGGTTCACATGGGGGCGACGAAGAGTCGCCCCCGTTCGCAAACATCATGAAGGGTGGAATGGCGCAAAGCCATTCCACCCAACCTTGCAGACTAGTACCGAATCACGTGGCTCAGCAGGATGCCGTACCGGCCCAGGTGATCCAGCGTCAGGCCCAGGGCGGTGCTGGGCGTGAAGCGGTACTCCAGGCTCCACAGGTTGGCGGGGTCGGGGCCGAAGGTGGTGGCGAAGGTGACGTAAAGGTTGCGCAGCAGGTACTTGCCGATGCGCAGCTCCAGCGGCCGGGCGAAGTCGTAGCTCAGCCGGAACTCGCTGAGCCCGAAGCTGCGGATCACCGCCTGCTCGAACCGGCCGAAGAGCAGGCGGCTCAGCTCGGCGCGCACCGCGCCCTCGATGTCGCCCCGCAGCAGGTACTCGTAGCCCGCCTGGCGCGCCAGCAGCGTGACGATCTCCTGCCGGCTCATGACCGGCTCACTGGAGAGCTGCACGTTCAGATCGTCGGGGGTCCCCTCGGCCTCGATGCGAATCCGCGCGTTGCCCACGGTGGTCTGGGCCCGCGCCGTGACATACGGGATGAGGCCGCGAAACTCGGCGAAGGTGGCGCTTCCCTCCTCCAGGATGAACAGCCCGCCCAGGTAGGAGAACCGTCCCTCGTGGGTCTGGATCTGCCCGGCCAGCAGCGGCCGGCTGGGGGTGCCACCCACGTGCAGGCTCCCATCGATCTCCACGCGGAGTTGCCCCAGGTTGACCCACAACTCCTGGCCCGCCTGCACGCGCAGGTCCAGCGCCAGCGACGGCTGGCGTCCCGCCGGGCTCCCAGCCGTCACGGCCTTGCCGGCCTCGCCCAGGGAGGCAACGCGCAGGTCTCCGCGAGAGAGGGTCACCGCCCCGCGCAACACGGGCTGCCTCGCGGTGCCGACCAGTTGCGCGCTGGCGTCCACGCGGCCGGAGAAGTACGGCGGCACCGCCACGCTGGCCCGTTCCACGTCCACGCGGATGTCCAGGCGGTCGGGGCGGAACTCGCTCACGGTGGTCTGGCCCGCGACCCTCACCGCGCCCCCGCCGATGCGCGCGGAGACCCCGCGCACATCGGCACGGTTCTCGGTGAAGACGATCTCGCCCTGGACCTCCTCGAAGGCGGGGCTGATCCCGGTCAGGCGGAGGAACCCGCCGGAGGCACGCAGCAGGCCCGCCATGTGCGGGTTCGCCACCGTGCCGCTCACGGTCACCTGCCCTTCCACCCGGCCGCGGGCCTCCGCCACGCGGTCGGTGAAGAGGCGCAACATGCTCAGGTCCGCGTCCACCAGATTCGCCCGCAGCGCCAGGGGCTGCCGCTCGTGGAAGCGCATGGTGAACAGGTCGATGGGGATCTGCCCGTCCACGCGCACCCGGTGCTCCCCGCGCACCAGCATGGCCTGCTCGATGGTCAGCACGCCCCGCTGGTGGAACGCCTGGGCGATCAGGTTGTCGAACCCCGTGTCGCGCACCGAGCCGTTGCGCACCTCCAGGGAGAGACCGAGTTGCGGATCGGCGGACCGTCCCGTGAGCTGCGCGGTGAAGTTGGCGGTTCCGGCCATGCGCGGAGCTCCGCGCAGCAGGGACTGCAGTACCTCCACGTCCAGGTCGGTGCCGCTCACCTCGATCAGCGTCTCGCCGCGCATGTCGAGCCGGCCCTTGGCCGCCAGCAGCCCGCGGCCGGCCCGCACCTCGAGGGTGTCGATGGTGAATGCCTGCCCCTGCCACCCCACGTTGAGGCGGGCGTCCGAAACAGGCAGCGTGCCCAGGGTGCCGTCGGTAACCCGCAGGTCGAGCCGCCCGGTGGGCGACTCGATGGGTCCCTGCAGGGTGAGGGAACCGCGCACAAGGCCTTCCATCTTCACCGGGAGATCGGTGCGCGTCAGACCGACCAGCGTGGAGAGGCGGCCGTCCTCCACGGTGGCGGAGAGCGTCACGCGCTGCGTTCCGTCGCCACCCGGCGTCCGCTCCAGCCGTCCCGCGAGGTGGTACCGCTCACGGTTCCTCTCCAGATTGAGAGGATCGAGCACCAGCAGGCCGTCCCGCCACTGCACCTGTCCCTCCACGCCGGTGAAGGTCTGGCCGTTGAGCGTGATCGGCCCTGCGGTGACGCGGCCTCGCACGTCCGGGCGCAGCGGCGTCCCGCGGATCTGCCCGGTCAGGTCCACCGGGCCGCGCGCCACCAGCGGCCCCTCGGTGAGGAGGCGGAGGTCCTCCAGCCGGAACGCCTGGGCGGAGAAGTCCAGGGTGAGGGTCTGGGCGTCCAGCGTGCCGCTGGCGCGAACCGTGGAGCTGTTCACCCGCGCCACGGCTTCATCCACCGTCAGCCGATCGCCCGTGTACCGGAAGCGCGCGGTCACCTGGTCGACGCGCTGCCCCAGCACCCGGGCCCGGGAGAGTGAGACCTCGCCGGCGACGCGGGGATCGTCGATGCGGCCACCCAGGTGCAGGCGCCCGGCGATGTCCCCCTCCACCGGGATCGTCACCCTCGCGTACTGCGACAGCCGGCTCACGGGGAGGTTGTCGGCGCGCACGGTGAGATCCAGCGCGCCGCCGGCCCCCCACTCTGCGGTCCCGTCCATGCGAAGGAAGGTGGCCCCGTCCACCACCGTCACGCCGCGGGCGCCGATGCCCTGCGCACCGAACTCCACCTCGCCCCGCAGCAGGTCGAAGGTGAGCGGGCCGAGCCGCCCCGCCCGCGCCGCAACGTGCCCCACCAGGCGCGGCGCATCCATGGTGCCCACGATGCCGCCGCGCACGTCCGCCTCCCCGTGCAGCAGCCCGCCGAGGCGCAGGTATGTGT
>JACQTN010000387.1 GCA_016210785.1 Armatimonadota bacterium | reverse complement strand
TACCGCGCTCACCGGACTCACGGCGCACCGACTCACGGCGCACCCGCGGCGGTGCGGGTGCCGAAGTACTGGTGATGCTCGGGCTCGGCGGCGCGAGTTCGATCGTGCGCCGTTCAACTCGCGGCGTCGATACCGACACATCGTGGGAAGCCGACCCTGCGCATGACCTTTCGGAGACGGGCTGCTGGCCCGCCGGGCTTCAGGCCTGGCGGCGGTGGCGGCACGGCGCAGGCGCGCGGTGGCCACGCGTGCCCTGGCGCAGGTCTCGTGATGCGGCGGGTCCAGCGTGAAACGCCGCCGCGGCCTGCGGCGGCAGGTGCCTGCGGGATGCGGGACAGGTGCCAGAGCAGACCGGCGCGGGGATGCCGAACCGGCCAACTCGTCCCGGGAACAACGGGCGAGACTGCAGCGTTGTAAAGGGTGATTCTATTTCAGACGCCTGTGTAGGCCGAACCGCCGTTGACAGAGCGGCCGAGATCACTATAATGAAAGGGTCTCATAGCGAAAGTCTGACCTTGACGCCGCCCAATGTTCGAACATATGATTGGTATGTGCGCCCGTCCAGATAACCCGGAAGGGCACGGAAGGGTGAGGATGGCCAACATCCGGTCGAGAAGATACATCAGCCGGAGGCTCACTTCCGGACCGGCCCCCGAGCACAGACCGGAGGACTGGGAGTTGGAGGCCGCGGAGGCTGAATTGGAGGCCGGCACCGAGAGCGATCTCCCGGCCAACGTCGTCGACCTCTACATGAAGGAGGCCGGCCGCGTGCGCCTGCTTTCCGCGGAGGAGGAGGTTGCGCTCGCCAAGCGCATAGAGGCGGGGGACGCGGACGCCCGGCGCAACCTCATTGAGGCGAATCTGCGCCTGGTGGTCAGCATCGCCCGTCGGTACGAGGGGAGGGGCCTCCCGCTGGAGGACCTGATCCAGGAAGGCAACCTCGGCCTGATGCGCGCGGTGGAGAAGTTTGACTGGCGGCGCGGCTGCAAGTTCAGCACCTACGCGACCTGGTGGATCCGGCAGGCGATCCTTCGGGCGCTGTACGCACGCTCCCGGATGATCCGCCTTCCCGTGCACGCCGCCGAGCAGGCGTCCAAGGTCGGCCGCATGCGCGACCGCCTGAGCCAGCGGCTGGGCAGAGAGCCGACAAGCGAAGAAGTGGCCCGGGCGCTGGGGATCGCGCCCCATCACTTCGAGGCGATCCTGGCTGCGGACCGCCTGCCGGCCTCGCTGGAGGCGCCGGCCACCACGGAAGGCGGCGAGCTGGGCGATCTGGTTGAGGATCCAAACCTGCCCCCGCCGTCCGACGCGGCGCTGGCCCTGGTGCTGCAGGAGCACGTCTCCTCGATCCTGCGGGAGCTCCCTCCGCGCGAGCGGGCTGTGGTGCGGCTGCGCTTCGGCCTCGCTGACGGGCATCCGCGCACGCTGCAGGAAGTGGCCCGCACCTTCGGCCTGAGCCGGGAGAGGATCCGGCAGATCGAACAGGAGGCTGTGCGCCACATGCGACGGCAGGCCGCAGTGCTGGGTCTGCGCGAGTTTCTCGACTGACTGCTCGTCGGCTCCGCTGACGTTTTCCTCGGACCCCCTCCCGCCGCCGCGGGAGGGGGTTCCTGTTTGCGGCCGGCGGTGCCCGGGCAGTCGGGCCGACGCCTGTTTGCCCGCACTGGCACAGGATCTGCCGACAGGGGAGGGAACACAGGTTCCCGTGGCGAATCATGATGCGCCACGGGATGGCACGAGGATTCCGGTTCTCCGGGGGGTGAGATACCAGGCCCCGCGAGCGCGGGGTAGAGCGGGGAGGGAGAGTGCTGTGTACACCTACCGGTCCAAGCGTTCCGTGACGCTGGCCGTCATGATGGCGTTCCTCGTGCCGTACGCGGCGGCGGCACAGCCCGCGGTTCCGACTCAACCGGCCGCGCCGGCGCAGCCTGTGACGGCCCCCCAGCCGGCGGAGATCACCCAGCCCGCGACGCAGCCGGCACAGCCCGCACCGCCAGCGTCGCCGGGTGTCCAGATTCCCATCAAGGTTCCGCGCGGCACCGCCGTCTTGCTCAAGTTCGCGACACCCATCGCATCCAGCACGGCGAAGGTGGGCGATCCCGTCCACTTCCTGGTGGAAGAGGACGTGGTCTGGCAGGGTGTCGTGGTGATCCCGAAGGGCAACCGTGCCGTGGGACTGATCACTGCCGTGTCGCCCCCGGGCTTTTTCGGGCAGCCGGCGCGCCTGGAGATCGGCTTCCAGTATGTGCTGGCCGCGGACGGCGCGCAGCTCAAGCTGGGGCCCTCGGTGCGGCGGGGAGACCCCCACGATCAGTACGGCGCGGCCGCCCTGTCCGTGGTAGGTCTCCGGCTGCTGGGCGTGGTCGGGATCGTGGCCGGGGTCCTGGTCAAGGGCGGCCACATCGAGATCCATGAGGGCGTGAAGACCACGGCCGAGCTGCTGCAGGACGAGATGGTCAGGGTAACGCTGGCCGCATCCCGATGAGTGCGCCGTGACGCAGGGCCGGGGCCTCGCTGGGGTCCGGGCGGCGGTGCTCACCGCGAGTGAGCGGGCGTCGCGGGGAGAGGGGCACGATGACAGCGGCGACATCATCGTCGATGCGCTGCAGGCGGCCGGGGCGGAGGTGTGCGTCCGGGTCCTCGTGCCCGACGATCTGGAACGGATCAAGGAACACCTGACGACCCTGGCCGACGTGGAGCGAGTGGACCTGATCCTGACCAACGGGGGCAGCGGCCTGTCCCCGCGGGATGTGACGCCTGAGGCCACGCTGGCCGTCGTGCACCGGCTGGTCCCTGGCATCCCCGAGGCCGCGCGCCTGCGGACCCTGGAGAAGACTCCTCTGGCCATGCTCTCTCGCTCCGTCGCGGGCGTGCGCGGGTGCACGCTCATCGTCAACCTTCCTGGAAGTCCCAAAGCGGTCCGCGAATGGATGGACGTGCTCCTTCCCGTCCTTCCTCACGCGGTGGACCTGATCCGCGGCAAGGTCTTCGAGTGGGGGCGTCCCCACCCGGGACCCGGGGAAACTCTGCCGTGATCGCGCGGCCGCCCGCTCGGGCGGAACGCCGCGGCGCGGTCCGGAGCCCCTCTCCGTGACCCGGGGAGCCTTCCCGTGAGCCAGAGGGCCGCGCACCGCTGCTTCGTCTGCGGGCCCGCCAACCCGCTGGGCCTGCGGCTGCACTTCACCCTGGCCGGCGATGAGGCTCACACCGACTTCGTCCCAGGTCCCCACCACGTCGGCTACGAGGGCGCCGTGCATGGGGGTATCCTGACGGCCGTCCTCGACGACGCCATGGCCAACCTCTTCGCCCTGCGCGGGGAAGAGGCGGTCACCATGCGCATGGAGGTGCGGTTCAGGCGGCCGGTGGCCCCAGGCGTTCCGTTGCGGGTCACCGGGAGGGTGGTCCGGGTCAAGTCGCGGGTGGTCACCGCCGAAGCCCGGGCGGTGACCCACGACGGCACCGTGGTCGCGGAGGCGGAAGGGACGTTTATGCGCCGGCCCCTGGAGCCCTCCCGGGCCGGGGTTTGAGCAGTCCCCCGTCCGCGTATTGCCGGTCTTCTTTGCACGCCTGGCAGGGTTTTTGCTAGGATTGCCGAACAATCGGGGCCAAAATGGGCGTGATCGTTCCACAGCCGGGAAACCACGACCAGGAAGGAAGTCCTGGCGCGGGCCGTACACGAACAGACGGGGAGGAGAGAACCCTTGCTCCATCGACATCGACGGATAGCCCCCGCGTCTGCACTTGCGCTGCTCGTTGCCGTGGTGACGTGGCCGTGGGCGATGCCCGTGGCGGCTGGTCCCCAGGCCCAGGAACCCGACACTTTCCGGCTTCCGGCGGTTCACGTGGAAGTGCTGGTGGTGAGCGGGACTCCGGCGGGGACGGCGGCCGCGCTGGCCGCGGCACGCCGCGGACGCCACACGCTGCTGGTGGAGGAACGTCCCTTCCTGGGCGGCGACATGACGGGGGTGGGCGTCAACACCTTCGACATGAACTACGGGCCGAAGAAGCAGCGGGGCGAGCAACAGAACCTCACCCGCGGCATCTTCCTGGAGTTCCTGCAGAAGCTGGGCGTTCACTTCGACGTGGAGCAGGCCAAGCGCCTGTTCCTGGAAAAGGTCGCCAGCCAGCCCCGGCTCACGCTGTGGCTGAACACCGACGTGGTCCGCGCCATCGTGCGCGACGGCACCCTGCTTGGGGTCATCACCCAGAACAAGATCACCGGTGCCCGGGCCAAGGTGATCGCCAACCAGATCGTGGATGCCACCGACGATGCCGACGTGGCGGCCCTGACCGGCGTGCCTTACCGGTTCGGCCGTGAGGAGTCGGGCCTCGACCGTCTGACACAGCCTGCCACCCTCATCTTCCGGATGGGCGGGGTGGATTGGGGAGAGCTGACCCAGTACCTGCAGTCCGAGCGCAAGCAGGGACGGATCGCCGGTGCCTGGATGGGTTACGCGTGGGGGTACTCTTCCATCATGCATCTGTACGTGCCGACCTCCCAGCGCCTGGCTGTCTACGACATGAACCTGGGGCGGCAGCGCGACGGCACCGTGCTCATCAACAGCCTGCAGATCTTCGGCGTGGACGGCACCAGCGAGGCGTCGGCCAACGAGGCCACGGCGCTGGCCCGGGCGGAGATGCCTCGCCTGATCAACTTCCTGCGCCAGAATGCCACGGGGTTCGCGCGCGCCTACCTGGTGGAGACGATGCCCTACCTGTACGTCCGCGAGACCCGGCACATCGAGGGGATGTACCGGCTGACGGCGGAGGACATCATCGAGGAGAAGGTGTTCTGGGACCGGATCGCGGTGGCGTCCTATCCCATCGACCTGCACCCCTACACGCCGGACTTCAGGAACTACTACGGGTCGCGCCGCTACGTGTACACGATCCCGTTCCGGTCGCTGGTCCCGGTGCGGGTAGACAACCTGCTGGTGGCTAGCCGGTCCATCTCAGCGACCTATGAGGCGGCGGGGTCAGTACGGGTCGTGCCGACGACCTTCTCCCTGGGCGAGGCCGCGGGCATCGCAGCCAGCGTGTCCGTGGAGCTTGGCATCCCGCCGCGTCACCTGGCGCGCTCCGGCGTGCTGGTGCAGCGGCTGCAGGGGATACTGCAAGAGCAGGGGGCCTACCTCGGCGAGCCTCGGCTGCCCACCGCCAGCGTCCCGACCGCGCCGGGTTCGGGCGCGCTGTCGCAGGCCCGGACGCGCCCGGCCACGACGTCTTCGCCGGGCGGGCGCTAGCCAACAAGGTTGGCTAGAGTGGCTCTCTGCCACTCCAGCCTTCTCCATTGTATCCGACCGGGGGAGGCCCGGCACGTGCGACTCCCGTGCAAGGTACACCGCTGTATCGCGCTCACCGGACTCACGGCGCGCCGGCACGTGCTTCCCGGTTGCGAGGAGCACCATGCTACCGCGCTCGCCGGACTCACGGCGGGTACGTTCGACGTTGTGCGCCGTGCCCCATGCTACCGCGCTTGCCGGACTCACGGCGCCCACGAACCGGCACGTTCAACTCGGTGCAAGGTGTTCCGTTCTACCGCGCTCACCGTACTCACGGCGCTCCCGTGACGGCGCGGAGTGCGGGACACTGGTGATGCTCGGCCTCGGCGAAGCCGAGCCTGCGCATGAATAGAGCGGACTTTCCGCGAAACGCTGCTGGCGGCTCAGGGGCACCGGACGCTTCCCATCCATCAGGCCATCCCGGGACCCCATTGAGGGGTCCTGGTTTTTGTGCCACACTAAGTGGGCCGGGATTACGTGGGCCAGGGTTTTCGTGCGCCGTGAGGAGTCCGCATGGCCGAAAGTGAGAAGACGATCGCCGTCAACCGAAGGGCCCGCCACGAGTACCATCTGGAGGAGACCTACGAGGCGGGATTGGTGCTGACCGGCACCGAGGTCAAGTCGCTGCGGGCGGGGCGGGGGAGTATCCAGGAGGCTTTCGGCCGCGTGCAGGGCGGCGAGGTCTGGCTGCAGCGGATGCACATCCCCCCCTACGAGCAGGGCAACCGCTTCAACCACGACCCGCTGCGCACCCGAAAACTCCTGTTGCACCGGCGGGAGATCAACCGGCTGATCGGGAAGGTCCAGCAACGCGGGTATACGTTGATCCTGGTGCGCCTGTACTTCAAGCGCGGTGTCGCGAAGGTGGAGATCGCGCTGGCACGGGGCAAGCGGCAGTATGACAAGCGGGAGGCGATCGCCAAGCGCGACGCGAGGCGCGAGATGGATCGGGCGATGAGCGCGCGGGGGCGGGGAAAAGAGCGCACCCGTGGCTAACGCGGGCCCGGCCTTGGGCGTCGCGCGCGCGGGTGCTGACGCGCCAGAGGCGGCGCGCGTTGTCCGGGCATCGCGAGACGCTTACGGGTTTTGGTCCGCGGTTGTGGTATGTGGTATACT
>JACQTN010000401.1 GCA_016210785.1 Armatimonadota bacterium | reverse complement strand
CGAGAGAGGAGAATCCTAGAAAGACCGGCGTGGGAAGTGTTGTGCCGCCTGCCCGAGTCGGCATCGCGATCTCCATGGCAGCCGCCGGTGAGACCAGCAGGCAAAGGGCCAGGCCTGCGCCGGTCGCGACTATCAGAGACCTGCTCCGCGTCATAATCTCCCACCTCCGTCTCTTGCCTCAGATCTCTTTCAGGCCTGTGGCACCAGTCGGGAACTTGCGGCGAGTGCCCACCGCGTTGGTTCACAGGCGTGAAACGGACGACCGGCGTGGGCATCACGAGCGCTACCCGGCCGGGGTTGCCCCGCGCACCGCGGGCTCCTGCGACTCGGTCGGCGCCGCACGCGATTCCATGCGGTCGCGCAAGCTCGCAATCTGGCCGGAGAGGTCCCGGCCAAGCGCATCGATCTTCTGGGAAACCTCATCATACGCGCGACTTTTCATCTCCGCAATCTCGGCCTCCCGCTGGGCCAGGCGGCCCTCCAGGTGCCGCCGGGCGCGCACGTGCATCACATGGTTGACGGCATTGAGCAGGCAGAGGAGCAGGAGCGCAGCGGCTGCGGTAGCGAGCAGCGTTCTCACTAACGGGACCTGATAGGTCCTCCCGGGCAGGTGGACCTCTTCCATCCTGGCGATAACCGTTGGATTGAGCAGGACGAAGCCCGCGCCAGCGGCGAGCAGGATCACCACGATCCAGATCTGGGTCCTCATGGTACACCCACCTCCTGATCTCACGCGTCCCACGCCGTATCCTACCAAGCATACCTTCGAGGCGCCGCGGGCCCACCGGGAGGAGACTGGGCCCACGCCATCCCGCAGGCTTCGTCGACCCATGACGTGCTCTGATGTGGCCCGTCGGTACCTGTGCGCGGTGCCCGCTTCACGCTGCGCAGTCTCCTTATGGACCCTCCTCCTGAACTATGATCACCGAGTTTTCCGACCCCCACGGATTCGGGAGGCGTTTGTGATCATGAGGGTCGTTCCACCAGGTGCCATCCACGTAGAACTTATACTGGTACTCCCCCGGCGGGAGGTCGATGGTCGCACGCCACGAACCGTCAGGCGCACGCATCATCGGCATGGCCGTCACGTCCCACCCGTTGAAATCCCCAGCCACGCTGACACGTGGGGCCTGGGGAACGTGATGCGGGTAGAAGACGAACTCGACTCGCATCGCTGGCACCTCCCGTGCGGAGGCCGCCGCCGGCATCGTGCCCCGGTGATGCCGACAGCGCCTCACAGAGCTGTCGCTCGGGCGCCATGCCGAGACGCGACACCATAGTGTGCGCAACAGCTCGCCGCTGGCGAACCGTCATTTCCTCGGTTGGCATCCGGCCGAGCAAGGCTGGCCGATCCCGAGACGGCGGGGAGCTGCCGACGGCAACGGGCGGGTCGATGATCCCGGAGAAGCACAAGCCCCGGAGAAGGTCTCCGGGGCCGCGACATGCGCTCCGCTACCTTCTCCCGTCGCCTACGGGGTTAGCTGACGGGCTCGGGCCGAGAGAATACCCTACTCGCCTGACGCGAGATTCGCCCCAACAACCTGGGTCCCCCGCTCCCTGCACACCACAGGGATTCGGCAAGCAAACATATGGCGCTGAGCGTCCAAAGATATGATAGCACACACGGGGGGCAAAGACGCCACTCGGTATCGTCCCATACCCGTGTCCATGAACAGAGGTCCTCCGAGGAGCACGACAGGCGCCGCGGGAACCCTTATCCAACATCAGCACCGGCGTCAGCCAGCCGCGCGCATCCCCAGCGTGCGACCCAGAGCGGCAAACTGGTCGACCCAGGCGCGGGCGTCCTCGTCCCCCTGCTCGGCCCGCTCCCGAACTTCCGGGTACAGCGACTGGCGCAACGCATAATACGTGTTCTGGGTCTTCCACAGCTGGACCGGGGATGGCATGGCACGGGCCAGCGCGGCCGCCCGGTCCAGTTGTTCCAGGAGGCGGAGGTCGGTGGGGGTGGCCTGCAGCCGCTCCCCCATCCGCCGCAACGTCTGCTCCAGGGCGTACCTCAGGCCGGCGCCATCGAGGGGGATGTCCCATGTCCTGGCCTCGTCCAGGAGCGCCGCGATGCGTTCGAAATCTGGCACGTCGGCCGCAAACGCCCGGCGGAGATCGGTGGTGAGGGTGAACTCGGCGGCTGCGTGCAGGGCTCGAGGTTGGGGGATCCCCAGGTCCCGGAGAAACCTCATCAGCGGAGCGTGGTGCGCATAGATCTGCCGGTAGCTGGCCTCCACCTCTGCCAGCGTCGCCTCGAGAATCTGGTTGAGAACCTTCCGCTGCTCGTCCCGAAACAGCAGTCTCAGCGAGTAGGTGACCCCTTCGAAGTACCGGTCAAACAGCCGGATGACATCGGCGAAGTCGGCACGGGTGAACGCCTCCGTGACATCGCGCACCATCTCCGCATAGGCCTCTTCACCACGGTACGCGCGGACGGCGCCGTGCAGGTTGTGCTCGCCGAAATGGAGCACCCCGTAGCTCAGCACGGCCGACTCCTGCGTGATCTCCGACGTCACCTGCGCCCTGCCCACGGCCAGCCGGGCCTTGCCCACCGCCAGGGTCTGGTGGTCCTGCCGGTCCACGGTGTAGCAGTAGATGCGGCTGCGGTCGCCGTAAGGCTCGAAGAGCCCGCTGATGGCATAGTGGGCGCCGACTTTGGCCAGGTCTACCATTGCCGGCTTGACGAACTTCTCGTAGACGAGGGCGCCGTCGCGGTGCTCGGGGATGTTGCTCTTTGTCTCCGAGAGCCTCTCCACGAACCCGGACTCCAGGGAATCTCCGAACAGGTCCTCTGCCAGTTGAACGGCCCGGCCGGCGTACTGGATCACCTGCACCGTCTCGATCCCCGAGATCTCGTCGAAGAACCACCCGCAGCTGGTGTACATCAGCATGGAATGGCGCTGCAGCTCCAGCAGCTTCCACACGGTCGCCCGCTCCTGGGCCTCCAACGGGCGCGTCGCGTGCTCGGCCAGGAAACGGTCCAGGTTGTCCGGCGACCGGTCCAGCAGGACGCGGATGTAGTCGTCCCGCGCTGCCCAGGGATCCCTGAGGAACCGCCGGGCGTGCTCCTCATAGCGGGGCGCCAGCATCTCCCGCAACCAGTCCATGGCCTGCCGGAGAGGCGCTCGCCAGCCCTGGTTCCACCCCGGATGCCCGCCGGAATGGCAGCCGCAGTCGCTGCGCCACCGGTCCACGCCGTGCGCGCAGCTCCATGAGGTATGCTCGAAGATCTCCACCTCGTGGGTGGGCAGATGGCGTTCCAGATACTCGCCGTAGTTGGTGATGTGCGCCAGGCGGTTGGCTTCCAGGTAGTGCGAGGCGTAGGCCAGAGCCATGTCCCCGTAGCGGTGGTGGTGGCCATAGGTTTCGCCGTCGGTGGCGATGTGGCAGATCTGCGGCCAGGTGCGAGCATCGTCGAACCCGTCGAGGAGCCGGTGGGCGAACTGCTCGCCATTGGCCAGCACCCCTTCGAAGGCCACGGCGCGGGAGATGGGGCCATCGTAGAAGAACAGGCAGATGGTGCGGCCCGAGGGGAGGCGTGCCTGGTAGGTCATCGTCGGATCGACGCGCCCGCCGCTCATATCTCGCCAGGCGCGCCTCCCGGCCCGGCGTACCCTCCGGGCCTGAGAGGGGGCCAGGATCGTGAACCGGATTCTTTGCTCCGCCAGGATGTCGAGCGTCTCCAGGTCCACCGCCGTCTCCGGCAGCCACATCCCCTCCGGCTGCCGGCCGAAGCGGTGTTCAAAGTCCACGATTCCCCAGCGCACCTGAGTTCGCTTGTCCCGCCGGTTCGCCAGGGGCATGATCAGATGGTTGTAGGGTTGAGCGAGGGCTGAGCCGTGTCCCGAAAAACGCTCCCGGCTGACCAGGTCGGCGTCGACTATGGCGCGGTACACCTCCGGCGCTTCCACGTCCAGCCACGCCAGCAGCGTGGGACCCACGTTGAAGCTGATGCGAGCGTAGTTATTGACGATGCTGAGGATGCGGCCCTCCCCATCCAGGATGCGCGAGGCGGCATTGGGGGCATAGCACTCTTCGGCGATCCGTGCGTTCCAGTCGTGATAGGGGTAGGCCGAGTCCTGGAGTTCGACGGCCTCTAACCAGGGGTTCTCGCGCGGCGGCTGGTAGAAGTGGCCGTGGATGCAGACGTAGCGTTCCATTATTTCCGCCCCCCGTCTTGCGACCAGACAAGACACGCCGTCGGCGGCACACGCACCGTGGCGTGTCCATCAGACTCCAGGATGTCGGGCGCCGCGCTCCCGCCGCCCAGCCACCGTACCTCTGCGCTGTCCAACCGTTTACGCCAGCGGCCGGCAGGGACGGGCAACGCGAGCGTCACCTCCGCATCGCCCAGCGACAGGACGAGGCATGCCTCATCATCTCCGCTCCAGCGCCGCACGAAGAGGATGTTGGCCTGCTCGTACGCCTGTACGTCCAGCGTCTCCTTGCACAGCCGGGCCAGCGCAGGGACCGTCTTGCGCAGCTGGATCAACGTCCGGTAGTACTCCAGGAGGGCGCGGTGGCGCCCCTGGTCGCGGAGGCTGTGGTCCAGCCTGGCCTGGAGAAAGGTGGCCTCATCCTGCGGATCAGGAGGTTCGCCCTCCCATTGGAAGGCGGTAAACTCCTCGCGGCGGCCCCGCCGCACCGCCTCCACCAGCGCGGGGTCCGAGTGGCTGACAAAGTACGGGAACGGTGCGATCTCGCCGTACTCCTCGCCCATGAACAGCAGCGGCAGGAACGGCGAGAGGATCACAGCCCCCGCGGCAACCTTGAGGGCCTGGAAATCCACCAGCCGGCTGAGGCGCTCGCTGCCCGCGCGGTTGCCCACCTGGTCGTGATTCTGCGCGCACACCACGAAGCGGAACGCTGGAATGGCGCGCGAGGAGGTACCGTGCCGGCGCCGGCGGAAGGGCGAGTACTCGCCGGAGTACACGAAGCCCTCGCGAAACGCCTTCGCCAGATGGTGCAGCGATCCGAAATCCTCGTAATACCCGGCCCGCTCGCCCGTCAGGAGCGTGTGCAGGGCGTGGTGAAAGTCATCGTTCCATTGGGCATCCAGCCCGTAGCCGCCCAGTTCCCGGGACCGGACCAGGCGTACGTCGTTCGCCGTGCTCTCGGCGATGACGTGGATGTGGCGGTTGAGCCGCTCCGCCGCCTCGTGGACGGCCATGGCCAGGTCCTCCAGGAACGTGCGCGGGGAGTGGTCCAGGATGGCGTGCACCGCGTCGAGCCGCAGCGCATCCACGTGGAACTCGGTGACCCAGTACAGGGCGTTGTCGATGAAGAAGCGCCGGACCTGGTCGCTGTCGGGGCCATCGAAGTCGAGCGCCTCTCCCCACACGGTGCGGTAGCGCGTGGTGAAGTAGGGGCCGTAGTCGCGCAGGTAGTTGCCCTGCGGGCCCAGGTGATTGTAGACCACGTCCAGGACGACGGCCAGGCCCCGCCGGTGACAGGCGTCCACCAGGCGTTGCAGGCCGGCGGGGCCGCCGTAGGAGTTCTGCACCGCGAAAGGATACACCCCATCGTATCCCCAGTTGCGGCCCCCGGGGAACTGGGCCACCGGCATGAGCTCCACGGATGTAACTCCCAGCGCGGCCAGATGGTCGAGGTGCGCGATGGCAGCATCGAAGGTGCCCTCGGGCGTAAAGGTGCCCACGTGGAGCTCGTAAAGAATGTGGTCGGGAAGAGGAAGACCGTGCCAGCCGCCGTCCTGCCAGGCGAAGTGGAGATCCACCACCTGGGAAGGGCCGTGAACGCCCTCCGGTTGAAACCGGGAGGCCGGATCGGGGCGTTCGACGTTTCCGTCCAGCCGGTACAGGTACAGGGTGCCCGGCGCGACCCGCTCGGCGATGGTCTGGTGGTAGCCCCGCGCGATGGGATTGAGTGGCAGCAGCCGTTCACGCGGAGCGACCAGATGCACCTCGACGCGGCGGGCCCGGGGCGCCCACACGCGAAACTGGCAGCGGCCATCCCCCAGATACGCGGCGCCGGGCATCGTCGCGAGCTCCATCCGTGCGCTTGATGGGAAACCTCCCACCGTCCAGCTCAGGCGTCACGGCCTCAATGATCACCCGCTCACAACCTTCCTGCACACCCATGTCCTCACCTGCGCCGATGGATCGGCGGCTCAACGTCCTGATGCAAACTATTATCTCCGCTGGAGGGAAAGACCGTCAAAGGCAGTGGTACCTCCGCGATCGCTCGCCGCCGAGACGGCTTCCGCGGCCCGGGCGCGTCGCGATGCCCGGGCCAGAAGATTCACGTCTTGACAAGAGTCTATGGGCGGTCCATAAGGTTGTGCTAGGGGGACACCCACGCCGCCAGCGGCATGCACGGCCTGATCCTGGTGGAGCCCGCCCGGGGGACTTCCCCAGGTGGATCGGTGTTACTCTATGATGCAGGGCGGGAGTCCTATACGAAAGGATGGAACCAGAGCATCCACCGGCTCGATAAGGGGGCCGCGGGCGCGGCAGAGAGGAGGAGATTCGCCGTGGCTCGCCCGGTGTTGACAGCGCTCCTGGTCATCGTCGGCATCCCCGCCGTCCAGGTCGGCTACGTGGTCCTGGCAGAACACCTCCTCCGCTTCGTTCCAGAAAAACATCAGGGGAAACTGCGTCCCTGGTTGTGGCTGGCGCCGGCGCTCTTCTTCCTGGGGGTCTTCCTCGTGTACCCTGCGGCGAGCACCTTCTACCTCAGCGTTCTGGGGCCGGACTCCAGGGAGTTCGTGGGGGTACAGAACTATCGCTTCGCGTTCACCGAGCGGGAGATGCTGATCGCCTTCCGGAACAACGTGTTCTGGCTGGTCGTCTTCACCGGGATCACCGTCAGTCTGGGGCTGGCGATGGCGGTATTGACCGACCGCGTGCGCTACGAGCCCGTGGCCAGGGCGGTTATGTTCCTGCCCATGGCCATCTCCTTCGTGGCGGCTGGCGTCATCTGGAAGTTCGTGTACGAGTTCCGTCCGTTGGGCCTGCCCCAGATCGGGTCGCTGAACGCTTTGCTGCTGAGCGTGGTGCCGAGCTTCCAGCCCGTGGCCTGGCTGGTAAACTCCAGCGTCAATAACGCGGCCCTGATCCTGGTGGCGGTCTGGGTGTGGGTCGGATTCTGCCTGGTGATTCTCTCCGCGGCCTTGAAGGGCATCCCCGTGGAGGTGCTGGAGGCGGCGCGGGTGGATGGTGCGACAGAGTGGCGCATCTTCTGGCGCATCATCCTGCCCATGCTGGCTCCGACCATCACCGTGGTGGCCACCACCATGGTGATCTACGCGCTCAAGGCGTTCGACATCGTGTACGTGATGACCAACGGCAACTTCGATACCGAGGTCATCGCCAACCGGATGTACAAGGAGATGTTCAACTTCCGGGACTTCGGGCGCGCCAGCGCCATGGCCGTGATCCTGTTCCTGGCCACCATCCCGGTGATGGCCGCGAATATCCGCCGGTTCCGCCAGCAGGAGCTCACGCGATGAACCCCCCGGCGCTGGCTGCAGAGCGCACGGTCAGGAACGGCCCACGGCGCCTGAGCGCGGCGTGGCGCCACCTCCCCGTTCACGTGATAGTCATCGGCCTCTGCGTGCTGTGGTTGGTCCCCGTGATGGGCCTGCTGGTCAGTTCGTTCCGCCCGCCCCGGCTCGTGGCGTCCACGGGATGGTGGGCGGCGCTGGCGCCCCCGTTTCGTTTCACGCTGGAAAATTACCGGGAGGTCCTGGGCGCCTACGGGATGGGACGCAGCTTTCTCAACAGCCTGTTCATCGCCATTCCGGCTACGATCATTCCCATCGCCGTGGCGGCCTATGCTGCCTACGCCCTGGCGTGGATGCGTTTCTGGGGGCGCGAGGTGCTGTTCGCGATGGTGGTCGGCTCGCTGGTGATTCCGCTGCAGATGACGCTGGTGCCGGTGCTGCGGCTGTTCAACCAGTTCGGACTGTCCGGGACATTTCCTGCGGTGTGGATGGCCCACACCGGATACGGATTGCCCTTTGCCATCTACCTGCTGCGGAATTTCATCGGTGCGTTGCCGCGGGACCTGCTGGAGTCGGCACACATGGACGGGGCGAGCCATCTCACGGTCTTCTTCCGGCTCATTCTTCCCCTTTCCGTGCCGGCCATCGCCTCGCTGGCGATCTTCCAGTTTCTGTGGGTGTGGAACGATCTGCTGGTGGCCCTGATCTTTGTGGGCGGAACACCAAGCGTGGCGCCCATGACGGTGGCCATCGGCAACCTGGTGAACTCCCTCGGCCAGAACTGGCAGTTGCTCACCGCCGCCGCCTTTATCTCGATGCTGCTCCCGGTGGTGATATTTGTCAGCCTGCAGCGGTATCTCGTGCGCGGCATCCTGGCGGGCGCCATCAAGGGGTAGGGCAGGGACATACCGCTCCATCCACGAGCCCTCCCGCAGCCGTGTGAAGGACGGATGCGCCCGCCGGCCGGCTTTCTGTCCATGATGGCCCGGACGGGGTCAGGCGTTCTGCTCATCACTACCGACAGGCCCGGCTTCCCCGCAAAGCCGAGGGCGGCAATGGTCGTGGCGCTGGCAGCGTCGCGCGTCAACCGTTCCGGGGAGGAGTTCCGCCGTACATTTCGAATAGCCGCAGGTGCCCGGCACGTGCCATAGAGCGGAACTCTTGAGGCCTCACCGGACGTCTGGGAGATCAGAGTGTTTGGGTTTACCGGCTGCATCGAACTTCGAGAGATGCTGGGCCGAAGCGCCTGGGACGAACGGGAGCTGTTGATCGGCATCGAGGAAGTCCCCGGCGACTCCATCTTCTACCACACTCACAGTTACTTTCTGCGCAGCCGCTACCTGGCCGCCCCGTACCCCAACGACTTTGCCACCTGGGCGGCCATTCAGGTGCGCGACCGCGTACTGGGGGAGCGGTTGGCGGTCATCGATCCGTTTGAGTTTGCGGATGTGGAGACCCTTCGCGCCGAGATCATCACCGTGATCGACACCCACCTGGCGGCCCTGCAGATGATTCCGCGGGTTGTCTACGGGCAACCGTTTGAGTTCATGCGCTCCACCATCATCGAGATCCCAACGGGGATCGCCGCGCGCACGCTGCAGGAGTTTCGTGACGCGCTGGAGCGGGTGGACCTGAGCGTCATCTACTACCATTTCTTCGAGCCGGTATCGCGCCGCCGGCACGACCCCGCATCATGGCTGGAGCACGCCCTGGGCCTGCCTCACCTGGCCGCCCAGGTGGGCCGGCTGAATCCCTACGTCGGCAGCCTGGAAGGATTTCGAGCCAGGCTGATCGCGCTGTGCGACGAAGCGCTGGGGAAGACTCCCGATGCCTGAGCCTATCACGCTGGACGAGTACCGGCGCGTCGTCCCCGCAGGGACCATCGACCTGCTCCGCCGCCTGGCCGACCGCGTGCGAGGGCGGACCCTCGTCCACGTGAACTCCACCCGCGTGGGCGGCGGCGTGGCGGAGATGCTGCATCGCTACGTGCCCTTGTTCCGAGAACTGGGCATTTCCACGCAGTGGGAGGTGATGACGGGTTCCGAGGAGTTCTTCCGCGTGACCAAGACCTTCCACAACGCCCTGCAGGGACAGGAGCAGGCGTTCACCAATGGGATGCTGGAGACGTACCTGGAGATCAATCGCGAGAACGCGGCCCGGCTGGACCTGGGCGCGGACCTGGTCATCATCCACGACCCCCAGCCCGCCGCCCTGGTGGAGAGCGCGTCCCGGCCGGGTCGCTGGGTGTGGCGTTGTCACATCGACATCTCGCGGCCGCAGCGCCGGGCCTGGTCCTTCATCCGGTGGTTTGTGGTCCGCTATGGTGGGGCGATCTTCTCGCTCCCCGCCTTTGCGCAGCGCCTGCCCATTCCGCAATACCTGATCTATCCCAGCATCGACCCGCTCTCCGAGAAGAACCGCGACCTGGCAGAGGAGGAAATCTCGGCGGCGCTGGCCAGGCTGGGCGTTCCCCGCGACAAGCCCATCCTGCTGCAGGTCTCCCGCTTCGACCGCTTCAAGGACCCCATCGGGGTCATCAACGCCT
>JACQTN010000377.1 GCA_016210785.1 Armatimonadota bacterium | reverse complement strand
TGCGGCCGCCGACGTGCTGGGCGGCCGCGTGGTCGACACGGGGACCGTGGAGGAGCACTCCCTCCAGACCCGGGGCGGCGGTGCAGCCCCATCGCCCCCAACAGCCCGCTGGGGTGGGCGCGACCGTTGCAAGGAGCGTCCACCACGGGGATTCCGAACACCGCGGCCTGCAGCCAGCCGTTGACGGTGGCGGCCGCACCGTTCTCGTTGGCGATGATCCCGGCGATGGGCGCGTGGGCGGCCTCCATCACCAGCTCCAGCGCCCGCAGGAAGTCCACGGGCCTGGCGAACCGACCCGGCGACGCGGGCGCGCCCACGCCGGCCGCGGTCACCAGGAGCGCATCCCCCGGCAGTTCGTCCACGGTGATCAGCGCAGGCGCGCCCAGGGAGACCGCCAGCGTGCCCCAATCGGTCCCGTCGGTGATCCACCCTCCACCGCCGCCGCCCAGCAGCGCCCCGCCCAGCACCGCGGGCTCAATGTGGCTCCGGTCGAGCAGCACCCGGCTCATCGGGGCAAGCCTTGGGGGAGGGCCGCCGCCCTCCCCCTTTTCTCGCTCAGATATGCCATCGTGGGGCTACGGGTAGATGCCGCGGGTCATCAGGGCATCGGCCACGCGGCTGACGGCCCTGATGTAGGCCGCGGTGCGCATGTCCGCCTTGCGCTCCTGCGCCACGGCCATGACCTGGTTGAAGCTGCGCACCATGATCGCTTCCAGGTTCCGGTTCACGTCTTCCTCCGTCCAGAAGAACTGCTGCAGCCCCTGGACCCACTCGAAGTATGACACGATGACGCCGCCGGCGTTGGCCAGGATGTCGGGGAGGACCATGATCCCGCGCTCTCGCAGGATCTCGTCCGCCTCCGGGGAGGTGGGACCGTTGGCACCCTCCACGATGAGCCTGGTCTTCAGGCGGCCGGCGTTGTCGCCGTTGATCTGTCCCTCCAGGGCGCTGGGCACCAGGATGTCGCACGGGATCTCCAGCAGCTCCTCATTGGTGACGGCCTCCGTACCGGGGAAGCCCTTCACGGACTTGGTCTGGTCCTTGTGCCTGAGGACGGCGCGGGGATCCAGCCCTTTGGGGTTGTAGATGCCGCCGCTGGTGTCGCTCACCGCGATCACCTTCGCACCCAGGTCGTGCAGCAGGTAGGCGGCGATGGAGCCCACGTTGCCGTAGCCCTGGACCGCCACGGTGGCGCCGTTGAGGTTCAGGTCCAGGTGTTTGCAGGCCTCGCGCGCGGTGATCATGCAGCCCCGCCCGGTGGCCTCGACGCGGCCGTAGGAGCCGCCAATGTTGATGGGCTTCCCGGTGACCACCGCCGGCACCGAGTAGCCTTTGTGCATGCTGTAGGTGTCCATGATCCAGGCCATGACCTGGGGCGTGGTGCCCACATCCGGCGCCGGGATGTCGCCCTCCGCGCTGAGGATCGGCGTGATCTCGGTGGTATAGCGACGGGTCAACCGCTCCATCTCCGCCATGGAGAGCTTCTTGTGGTCGCACACGACGCCGCCCTTGGCGCCACCGTAAGGCAGCCCCACCACGGAGCACTTCCAGGACATCCACATGGCCAGGGCGCGCACCTCGTTGAGGGTCACGTCCGGGTGGTAGCGGATGCCGCCCTTGGTGGGACCCAGGACGGTGCTGTGATGCACCCGGTGTCCCGTGAACACGTGGACCGACCCATCGTCCATCTTGACGGGGAAGTTGACGGTGAGTTCGCGCCGGGGGTAGGCCAGGAATTCCCGGATGCCTCGCTTGAGATTCAACACATCGGCGACCCGGTTGTACTGCTTCAGTGCCATCTCCCACGGGTCTTCCTTGGGTTTAACTGCGACTGCTCGTTCGCTCATCGTGAGCCTCCGATCATCGGGGGGCATGGCTGCCCCCAAGGTGTAGTGCTGCTGCGGCAGACCGCCACGTGCGGAAGGACCCCTATAGTATACCGCCGGAACCGACCGGATCGGGCCTGACCTGACGAACTCCAGGGAGAGAATTCGCCCTGGCGAGGGGTTTTGCCTGTGTGCGGCCGGTTATCTGACCAACGCCGAGACGGGCACCAGTTCGATGCCCTGGGCCTCCAGCTCGGACAGCATGGCCCGCAGCACGGTAGCGGTGTGTCGGCGGACGTGGCCGATGGCCACGGCCTGCCCGCGCTCCAGGGCCACCCTGGCCAGGGCGTGGATCTGCAGGCGGATGCGGTCGGGGTCGTCCTCGTTGTCCAGAAAGACCTGGCGGGCCGCGGCGGGAATGCCCATCTCCTGCGCGGTGCGGAGGGCCAGGGAGCGGCCGCTGGTCACGCTGTCCACGAAAAATAGGCCCCGTTCCCTCACCACTTCCAGCACGACCCTCATCACGCGAGGATCGGAGGTTCCCCTGGAGCCCATGTGGTTGTTGACGCCGCGCGCACCGGGGACCTCCAGAATTCCCTGGCGCACCGTCTTGCGGATCTGGTCGTCGTCCATGGAGGTCAGCACGGCGCCGGGGCCCGGGTTCTTGGCGGTGCTCTCAGGTTCCACGGGGAGATGCAGGAGAACCTCCAGCCCGGCCTGCCGGGCCCGCCGGGCCAGCTCCCTGGAGAACCGCAGACCGGGCAACACCGCCACCGCGGCCGGGCGGCCCAACGCCACGATGGGCTCCAGTTCCTCCAGCGTCGCGCCGGCGTCGTCGAAGATCACCGCCACCAGCGCCCGGGTGTGCGAGTCGAGCAGGGTGATGACGTGGGTGACCACTCGCTCGCCGTCCGACCCGGGGAGCGTGACCTGAACCTGCCGGCCCGTCAGGACCGCGTCGCCCCCGTGGCGGGCCACGGCTTGCTGCAGCGCGCGCAGCACTGCGGGCGCGTCCATTCCCTGCGGGAGGCGGGCGTCGGCACGCACCTGCGGCCAGCGCACCCGCGCGGGCTCGTCGCCGCGCTCCCGGCGGGGGCTGGCCCGGAAGATCAGGCGCACACCGGCGGCGTCCAGCGCATGGAGGATCGTCTGATCGATGGCCCGGGTGCGGGCAGCCAGGTCCACCTGGCCCGGCGCGTCCCGCGACGGGGCCGCGGGCGGGCGCGGCACGGCGGACCGGGGTGGCACGGGCGCGGGCCGGGCGATGAGCGACGGGCCCTGCGGCGTGCCGGCAGCGGCCCAGCGAAAGTAGGCCAGGCCGGCGCCGCCGCCGAGACCGGCTGCGCAAACCAGGAGGACCACGATCGGCGACAGCCCGCCCCCGCGGTCCCGGCGTCGCGTCATCAGGTCAGGAACCGGGTCACGACGCTCGCTTGACGACCCTGGCCTTGAGGACCTCAATGGCCTTCAACATCTGCTGCGTCCTGATGCGGTTGAGATCGGCCTCCGACTTACCCTCCAGCTTCTCCCCCGCCGTCACGTCGGGGGCCAGGCCGCGCTTGTTGATGTCGCGGCCGTTGGGCGTCAGGTACTTGGCCGTGGTGACGGCGGCCGCGGCGTCGCCCGGCAGGTGGAAGATGGTCTGGATCACACCCTTTCCGAAGGTCGTCATGCCGACCACGGTGGCCGCTTTGTGATCCTGCAGCGCGCCCGTCATGATCTCCGATGCGCTGGCGGTGAACTCGTTGACCAGCACAACGATGGGCCCGCTGTAGCCGGTGCCGCGCGTGGCCATCTCCACGGAGCGGCGCCCGCTGCGGTCCACCACCTGCACGATGACCCCGGTGTCCACGAACCGGTCCGACACCTTGATGGCCGAGTCCAGCAGGCCGCCGCCGTTACTTCGCAGGTCCACGATGAGTCCGCGGATCCCGCCGCGCACCTGGGAGGCCAGCATCCTGTCCAGTTCGGTGGGCGTGTTCTCGTTGAACATGAGGATGCGCACGTACCCCAGGCGCTCCTGCCGCAGCTGTCGCTTCAGATCATCCTCCAGCAGGTCCGACCCTTGCACGCTGGTGATCTGGATGCGGGCGCGGGTCAGCTCCACCACCTGGCTCTGCCCGCCGCGCTGGATGGTGAGGCGCACCTGCGTCCCGGCCGGGCCACGGATGCGGCTCACGGCCTCCTGCAGTGACATGTCCTTGGTGGTCGTCCCGTTGATGGCCGTGATCCAGTCGCCGGTCTTCAGGCCAGCGCGATGCGCCGGCGCGCCCTCGATGGGGGAGATCACGATCAGGTGGCTTTCCTTGAGGTCGATGAAGATGCCCACGCCGGAGAAGAAACCCTTTGCGTCCTCCCGGAACGCCTGATACGCCCTGGGCTCCAGGAAGCGGGTGTACGGATCGTCCAGCGCCTCCAGCATCCCCTTGGCCGCGCCGTGGAAGAGCCTGGGGACGTTGACGTTCCGCTCCACGTAGTTGCTCTGCACGTACCCCAGCAGGTCCCGAAGCAGAGCAAACCCCTGGGCCTGGGCGTCCGCCGCGATCGCCCCACGCTGCCCGTAGCCGTAGCCGGCCAGGAAGGCCGCCGCCACCACGAAGACCAGCAGGCCGCTCGCCACGAGCCGTTGTCTGCGTTCCATCGCTTCACCCGCCTCTCCGGGCCCAGCCCGCCGCGCCGCGGTGCGGGGGCACCCCGCGATCGATTGTGATGCTGCGGTCCATTTCCTGTGATTATAGCAGGAGTTTTCTCAGCGCCCCATGGGGTTGACCGGCCGGCCGTCGATGCGGATCTCGAAGTGAAGGTGCGGGCCGGTGGTGTATCCCGTCATGCCGACGCGGCCGATCACCTGCCCGCGGCCGACGGCCGTGCCCTCCTCGACCACGATCTCCGAGAGGTGGCCGTACAGCGTGGAGAGGCCACCACCGTGGTCGACGACCACCAGCTTGCCGTAGCCGCCGAACCACCCGGCGAAAATCACCTGCCCGTCGCCGGCCGCGGCCACCGGCGTCCCCATCGCCCCAGCGATATCCACCCCGTTGTGCATCTGCACCAGCCGGAAGACGGGATGCCGGCGCAGCCCGAACTGCGACGTGATGTCTCCCACCAGTGGCCAGATCAGGTTGCCGCGGGACGCCACCACCGGCCGGCGCATCGAGACCTGCATGCGGCGGATCAGCGTCTCCAGGTGGCGGGACTCCTCTTCCAGTTCCTGCACCAGTTGCTCGAAGACTGCCCGCTCCTGCTGGATCTCGTGCAGCAGCGCCTGGCGGGCCGCGGTCTTCTTCTCGATCTCCGTCTTCTGGATGTGCACCTGCGCCAGCACCAGCTCCACGTCCTCCTGCTCACGCTCCAGCCGCTCCTGCAGCGCCCGCCAGCGGGTGGCCTCCTGGTCCATGGTCTCCAGCAGTTGCGCGTCGGCGCGGAAAACGCGGCCTATCAGGTAGACGCGGCTGACGAACTCCGGGAAGTCGGCGGCGGCCAGCAGGACGTCCACGTAGCCGGTGCGGCCCCACTTGTAGTAGTCGCGCAGACGCTGGGTCAGCTTGCGGCGCTGGCGAGCCAGCCGCCCGTAAGAAGCCGCCACCTCCGTGCCCGTCGCCTGCGCCTTCGCCCGCACGTCCCGCAGCCGGCGCTCCAGCACCGCCAGCCTGCGCTCCGCCTGCTCGTGGTCCCGGTCCAGGCGCTCCAGATCCGCCAGGACGTGGCGCTCCTTTTGCCGCGCGGCTTGAAGCCGCGCGCGCTCCTGCTGCAGCCTCCGTTGCACCTGCTGCCATTGCTGCCGCTTCTGGGTCAGGTTCGGCGCCGCGGCGGACTGCGAGCGGTCGGGCACCGCCGCGCGGACCGGCAGAGGCACCGCCGGACGGGCCGCCACCGTGCGCGTCCGACCCCGATCCGCGGGGCGCGCGGCGCCCGGCGCGGCAGGTGTCGCCACCAGCGCCAGGCCGGCCAGCGCCGCAGCGAGGCTCGGGGCGTACCTACGCCGCGGGGGTGTCACGCAGGAACCTCCGCACCGAGAGCACGCCGCCGGCACAGCCCACGGCCACGCCCGCGACCAGCATCAGCACCACGACACCCGGCAGCACCGCCCGCGGGTCCGCCAGGGGCAGGAAGGGCAGCAGGACCCGGATGCGACCCGCTGCGTTCAGGTAGACGGGCACCAGCACCGCCGCAGCGACGGTCGCGGAGAGCGCGCCGGCCACGACGCCCTCCACGACGAAGGGGCCGCGGATGAACCAGGCGGTGGCACCCACCAGCCGCATGATCTCGATCTCCTCGCGGCGCGCAATGATGGTCAGCCGCACCGTGTTGATGATGACGACCAGCGCCACCGCGGCCAGCACCACCGCCGCGACCGCCGCTATGTGCCGCACGCCACCGGTGAGGGCGAAGAGCCGGTCCACGGCCTGCGCGCCGAAAACGACCTCTTCCACTTCGGGTATCCTGCGCACCGCCTCCGCCACCGCGCGCACCTCGCGGGGTTCGTGGACGCGGAACACCAGCGAATCCGGAAGCGGGATGGCCTGGAGCAGGTCGGCGAAGGACACCCGCCCGCCGAAGGCGGACTGCAGCCGGCGCAGCGCCACCTCCTTGGACACCAGCCGCGCCTCCGCCACCTGCGGCAGCCCCGCGATCGAACTCCGCAGGGCCGCGCGGGCGCGCGGGGAGAGCCCGTCCCGCAGGAACGCCACGACCTCCACCCGTCCCTCGATCTGGTCCGTCAGGTGGCGCAGGTTGAGGAAGGCGACCAGCCCCCCGCCCAGGGTGAGCTGCATCACCAGCGCCGTGGTCAAGGCGGCCAGGCTCATCAGGCCGTTGCGTCTGAAGGCCGTCCACCCCTCCGCGGCCAGGTAGGTGCCGTTGTGAAGGAGATGCCCAAGTTCGCGGCCGGGAAAGACACGCATCGCCGGTCCCTGACTCCCCCCTCACCCCGGCCTCTGGTCCTCGGCACGAGGGCCAGACGCGAGTGGGCACCACCCACTCAGCTTCTGAGCCCTCTCCCCAGGCGGGAGAGGGACACGAGGTATCCTATGCCTCATGGGCATACAGGCCCCGCAACTCGTCGCGGACCACCGTGCCGTCGGCGACCTGGACGACTCGCCGCCGGAGGATGTCCACGAGGGTGTTGTTGTGCGTCGCCACCACCACGGTGGTGCCGTGGAGGTTGATGGCGGAGAGCAACTGGATGATCTCCCACGACGTGGACGGATCCAGGTTGCCCGTGGGCTCGTCGGCCAGCAGGATGGGCGGGCGGTTGGCCAGCGCGCGGGCCACGCTCACCCGCTGCTGCTCCCCGCCGGAGATCTGGGAGGGGAAGGCGCTGGCACGGTGCAGCAGCCCCACCTGCTCCAGAACGACCTGGACGCGCGCCGGGATCTCCTCCCGCGGCACGCCGGTGACCCGCAGGACGAATTCGATGTTCTCGGAGACGGTCTTGCGGGGCAGCAGCTTGAAGTCCTGGAAGACGATGCCGACGCTGCGGCGGAGGTGCGGCAGCAGCGCGGCCGGCAGGCGCGCGGTGTCCCAGCCGTTGACCACGACACGGCCGCGCGTGGGGACCTCATCGCGGTAGATGAGCCGCAGAAGCGTGGATTTTCCGGCGCCGGTGGGACCGACGATGAAGACGAACTCGCCGGGATCGATCCGCAGCGTGACGCCGCGCAGCGCCTCCACCCCGGCAGGATACCGCTTGGCCACGTCCTCGAACAGGATGGCCGGTCCCTGGCGAGCCGCCGCCCGCGGGGCCTGCGCTGCCCGCCGCAGCATCTCAGACGCCAAGGTTCCACCCCGCGAGATCGCGGATCAGCGCCTCGTCGGTCATCTCCATCTGGATGGGCGTGACGGAGATGAACCCGCGGGCCACCGCGGCGCTGTCCATCCCTTCCTCCTCGCCCGGCGCCCCGGGTTCACCGGTCAGCCAGTAGTAGGTGCGGCCGCGTGGATCGACCCGCTTCTCCAGGCGGCTCAGGTACCGGCGCCGGCCCTGGCGGGTGATGGCGACGCCGGCCAGCGCTTCCCGCGGGACGTTGGGCACGTTGACGTTCAGCAGCGTGTCGCGCGGAAGGCCCCGCTCCACGATCAGGGTGGCCAGCCGGACGGCGAAGGATGCCGCCACGTCGTAGTGGGTATCCTTCCACCCCGCCAGCGAGATGGCGATGGACGGGATGCCGAAGATGGCCCCCTCCATGGCCCCCGAGACCGTCCCCGAGTACGTGATGTCCCGTCCCAGGTTCGCACCCATGTTGATCCCGGAGATCACCACGTCGGGGCGCCGGTCCAGCAGGTCGAGGATGCCGAGGGCCACGCAGTCGGCGGGTGTGCCGTTGGTCGCCCATGCCTCCGCCGCGACGTCGGGGATGGATGTGCGCACCACGCGAAGGGGCTTGTGGAGAGTGATGGCGTGCCCGGTGGCGCTGCGCTCCTGCTCCGGCGCCACCACGAAGGTCTCCGCCACGGCGGAAACAGCGTGGACCAGGGCCAGCAGGCCTGGTGAGTGGATACCGTCGTCGTTGGTGACCAGCACGCGCATCGTTCAGCCGTTCATGAAGGCCTGTGGCCTAGACGAAAGTATGTTCGACACCTGGCCGGAAGTCCCTGCCTAAACCAAAACCGGCCGGCACCTGGCGGCCCCGGCCGGTCCACTACCCGGTCCACTACGTTACAGGTCAGCCGACGGAGCTGTCAATCCACTGGAGGTAGGGGGGGTTGCCCTCGAGGATGGGCAAGACTACCACCTCGGGGACGGTGTAGCTGTGCAGGTCGCGAACGCGCTGCGTCAGCGCCTCCACGCGGTCGCGCCGGGTCTTGATCAGCAGCAGCGCCTCTCCGGCACGCTCCACCCGGCCCTGCCACCAGTAGGTGGAGGCCACTTCCTTCACCACGTTGACGCACGCGGCCAGCTTCTCTTCCACCAGGCGGTCGGCCAGGCGGGTCGCCTCTTCCACGCTGGCGGCGGTGACCAGGACGACGACGTGCTCCACTCGGATACCTCTTATCTCTCTCCCTGCGGGGCGTCGGTAAGTCGGTTGGCGCGGGAGGATGAGACCCCTTGCACCGGGAGTAGAACCTGCCGGGTAGGGTGAGGGGTCTAATCCTGCTCTCGCCACCAGTCGGGGGAGAGATCCCGCTCCTTCTTGTACTGGCGCACCTGGGGCCGGCCGCCGGCCCGCTGCTTGCCGACCCGCGCCCGCAGCTCCTCGTACTCGCGCAGGTCGGTGAGGACCTTGATGGTGTTCCACACCGCCTCCTCGACCTGCTCGCCGTCCTTGAGGATCAGTTCCAGCAGCGGATCGATGACGCGCTTGTCCCGCAGCTTCCCCAGCAGCTTGACGACCAGCCGCTTGACCTCCACATCCTCGTCCTGCAGGACGTGCAGGAGCAGCTGGGAGGCCTCCTCGCCCGCCAGGCCGTGAACCGCCTTGCAGGCGAACCGCCGTACCTTGGGGCTCTCGTGCCCTAGCGCGACGCGCAGGCTCTCCATGGAGCGGTCGCGGCCGTGCGCCTGCAGCGCCTCCAGCACCGCGCGCGGCAGGGCGACCTCGCGATCCACGTGGGCCCCGTCGCCGCCGATGGCACCGCGGTCCTCCAGCTGGGTCAGCGTCGTGACCACCGCCTCCTGCAGGCGCGGATCTTCCAGGAACAACCCCACCAACGGCGCGACCACGCGCCGGTCGCCGATCCGGCCCAGCACCGACACCGCGGTCATCCTGACGTAGGGGGACTCGTCGCCCAGCACCTCCAGGAGCGGATCCACGGCGCGGGGGCCGATGTCGATGAGAATCTTGAGAATCTGGTTGCCGATGCGCCGACGAAGCTGACGATCCTTGAAGGCCTCCATCAGCGGCCTGACCGCGTCGCTGCCGATCCGGCTCAGCGCCTCGATGGCGGCATGCTGCAGGGAGCGCTCGCGCCGGGAGAGTCCCTTGATGAGCGCTTCCACGGCGCTGCGGTCCCGCAGCTCCCCCACCCCGCGGATCGCCTGCAGGCAAACCTGCTCCGAGCGGTCGCCCAGAGCGACGCGCAGGCCCTCCAGGGCCCGCGTCCCTCCGATGCGGCGCAGGGCCAGGACGGCGCTCTTGCGCACGTATTCGTCCGGATCCTCCAGCGCGCCGACCAGCGCCTCCGCCCCGCGTTCGTCCTGCAGCTTGCCGAGCGCGTGGGCGGCGTCGCTGCGCACGGTGACGTCGGAGCTCCTCAGCCGCCCGATGAGGCGCTGGAGCTCGGCTTCCTGTGGGGCACCGGCGCGCACATCCATGATCGATCCTCCTGGGGAGGAGATTCTCCCCCCTCCACTCATATCCTGCTGAGCGCCGGCCACGCTTGATTCTTGGCACGCGACGACTATACTATTATTATAAGTGATCGCGGGCAGGACTCCCCGCGGCGGGAAGACCGTCGCGGCGCCGCGCGGGGCGCGCGCATCCGGCGGCTGCAGCGGAGGTGGGACAGGCCGGTGGATTCCGCACACCAGGACACGGACGCCGCGGGGCCGCGCGGCATCCGGTTTGCCCACGAGAGCGAGGAAGAACTTGCCCGGATCCTGGACTTCTACGGCGTCCGCTGGGAGTATGAGCCCCGCAGCTTCCCCCTGGAGTGGGACGACGAGGAACGCGTCACGGTGAGCTTCACCCCGGATTTCTACCTGCCCGACCTCGACCTGTACATCGAGCTCACCACGCTGAAGCAGAGCCTGGTCACCAAGAAGAACCGCAAGGTCCGCCGGCTGCGGGAGCTGTACCCCGGCGTCAGGTTGAAGATCTTTTACGGCCGCGACTACCGCAACCTTCTGCGCAAATACGAACTGCAGGGGGCACCGCGCCCCACCATGGACGACGAGGCGGAGACGCGCGGCGAGGCGGCGGACGAAACCCCATGACCACTGACCCCCTCGAAACATCGTCGGGCCCCCTGCCATCAACGACGGCTTCCCGATGTTTCGAGGGGGCCACCGCGCCCCCCGGCCGGTGCTGACCCGGTACTCCCATGGCCGCAGCGCACGAACCGCACCCGCACATCAAGGAGGTCCTCATCTCCCGCGAGCAGCTCGACGTGCGCATCCGCGAACTGGGCGCGCAGATCTCGGAGGACTACCGGGGCAAGGACCTGCTGCTGGTGAGCGTGCTGAAGGGGGCCATTTACTTTATGGCCGACCTCTCCCGCGCCATCACCATCCCGCTCTCCCTGGACTTCATGGCCATCAGCAGTTACGCCGGCGGCAAGCAGAACACCGGCGTGGTCCGCCTGCTCAAGGACCTGGACGAGCACATCACCGGCCGGCACGTCCTCCTGGCAGAGGACATCATCGACACCGGTCTCACGGCCAGCTACCTGCTGCGCATCCTGCGCGCCCGGGGCCCGGAGAGCCTGCGGATCTGCACGCTGCTGGACAAGACGGTGCGGCGCATCGTGGACGACCTCCCCATCGACTACCGCGGCTTCATCATCCCCGACGTCTTCGTGGTGGGCTACGGCCTGGACTTCCGGCAGATCTACCGGAACCTGCCCTTCATCGGCGTGCTGAAGGACGAGGTGATGGAGGCGACGTAGCGGTTCCGCGGTGTTCATGCGCAGGACCGGCTGCGCCGAGTCCGAGCATCATCTGGACGTACGCCGAGTCTTACCGCACGTACCCCTGGATCACGGGGATCAGGAAGTACACCACGAAGGCCAGCGACGCCAGCCCCAGCATCCAGTGCACCTGGTGACGCTTGCCGGTCAGCAGTTTGATCGCCGTGTAGGTGATGAAGCCGGCGCCGATGCCGTCGGTGATGGAGTAGGTGAAGGGCATCACCAGCATGGTGATGAAGGCGGGGACCGCCTCCTCGTAGTCGTCCCAGGCAATCTCCCGCACGATGCTCATCATGTAGAAGCCCACCAGGATCAGGGCCGGCGCGGTGGCGTGCGGCGGAATGACCCCGGCGACGGGGTTGAGGAACATGGCCAGCAGGAACAAGACGCCCACCACCACCGAGACCAGCCCGGTGCGCCCGCCCTCCGCCACGCCCGCGGCGCTCTCGATGTAGGTGGTGTTGGAGCTGCTGTTGGCCAGGCCGCCGAAGAGGGCGCCCAGGGAGTCCACCAGCAGCACCCGGTTCACGCCGGGCAGCCGTCCGTCCTTGTCGAGGAAGCCGGCCTGGCCGCCGATGCCGATGATGGTCCCCATGGTGTCAAAGAAGTCGCTGAGCATGATGGAAAAGGTCACCAGCAGCGCCGTGATCACGCCAAGCCGGGCGAAGAACCCGAATTCGAGGCGGCCGAAGGTGCTG
>JACQTN010000382.1 GCA_016210785.1 Armatimonadota bacterium | reverse complement strand
GTGTCGGTATCGGCGGTGCGAGTTGAACGACGCAGGATTGGGCTCGCGCCGCCGAGGCCGAGCATCGCTTGTGTGTCGGACACCCCACCGTCGCGGGTGCGCCGCGAAGTCGGTGAGCGCGGGAACACGAAGCACCTTGCAGCGAGTCGAACGTACCGGTCCAGGGCACCGTGAGTCCGGTAAGCGCGGTAGCACGTGCCGCTTCGGAAGAATGTCGCACGTGCCGGGGAAGGCCCTCCCCTGGTCGGACGTTTCTCCACCCAACCTTATGGCTATGGCGCCGTCTCTACGGGGCTCGGCGTCCTGGGGATCGTGAACGTGAACGTGGTGCCCTGGCCGAGCCGGCTGCTCACGCCGACCCGGCCGCCATGCGCCTCCACGATGTGCCTGACGATCGCCAGCCCCAGTCCGGTGCCGCCTGACTCCCGCGTGCGCGACCGGTCCGCGCGGTAGAAGCGTTCAAAGACAAACGGGAGGTCTTCCGGCGGGATGCCCCGGCCAGTGTCGGCCACCGAGACCACCGCGTCCCGCGCACCCTCCGACACTTTGACCTCCACCAGCCCGACCCCCGGCGAGAACTTGATGGCGTTGTCCAGCAGGTTGGTGAGCACCTGCTCGAGGCGCTCCCGGTCCGCCCACACCATCACGGGACGCGGGCCCTCCGGCCCCACCATGGTCACCCCGACCGCCTCCGCGATGGGCCGCACGCGGCTCACCGCATGCTCGATGAAGGCGAAAAGGTCTACCGGCTCGCACTGCAGCGGCGCGGCTCGCGCCTCCAGGCGGGAGAGTTCCAGCAGGTCGCCCACCAGCTTCATCAGGCGGTTGGCCTCGCCGTCGATGATCTCCAGGAAGCGGCGGCCGGTGGCCTCGTCGCGCATGGCGCCGCCCAGCAGGGTCTCGGTGAAGCCCTTGATGGAGGTGAGCGGGGTGCGCAGCTCGTGGGAGACGTTGGCGGTCAGTTCGCGGCGCATGCGCTCCTGGCGGCGCAATTCGGTCACGTCGCGCAGGACCGCCACCGCGCCCACGGGGCCGCCGTCCTCGCCGTTGATGGGTGCGCAGTAGGCCTCGATGACGCGTTCGCCCAGTGTCAGCTCCTCGGCCAACACGTGACCCGCCGCAGCCTGCCGCGTCATGGCGGCCAGCCGCTCGTCGGTGACAATCTCCTCCAGCCGGCTGCCCGGGCCTGCCGCGGGCGCCAGCCCCAGCATCTCGCGCGCGGCGCGATTCACCAGGATGACCCGGCCCTCCCGGTCCGCGGCCACCACCGCGTCCACCATGCTGGTGACGATGGCTTCCAGTTGTTGCCGCGAGGAGGCGATCTCCCGGATGGTGTCCTGCAACCGTGAGGCCATCCGGTTGAACATCTCCGCCAGCCGCCCCGCCTCGTCGCGCGTGCGCGGGGTGACGCGTTCATCGAAGTGACCGTCGGCGATGCGCTGGGCCGCCCGCGTCACGTCTTCCAGCGGCACGCTCACGCCGCGGGCCAGCCGCGTCCCGACCACCCACGCCGCAGCGAGCCCGAGCAGCAGCGCGGTTCCCAGCGCCGGAAAGAAGCGCCGGAGCTGCCGCCACACCCAGACCTTGGGCAGCGAGATCTGCACGACGCCCACGATGGCGTTGCCCTGGCGCAGCGGTACGGCGGCGAAGACGCGGTCCTCATCGGAGGCGGGGTCGTAGCGCACGTCCTGTCCCGCCTGCCCGCGGACCGCGGCCTGGACCTCCGGGGGCACAGCGCCCGCCGGTTCGCCTGGCACCCGTCCCGCCGCGTCGCGGAGGACGATGCGGGCATCGGGCCGCCACTGCAGCCGCTGGGCGTACAGGGCCAGGCCCGCCGCGGACGGATGCTCGCGCATGGCGTCCTGCAGCACCCGCGCGACGAGCTGCCCCTGGTTGGCCACGATGGACGTGTACATGGTCGTGTACTGCCGCTCGAGGGCGTGCAGCAGGTAGCCGGTGACGATGATCAGGGCGACGGCGACCAGGATCAGGTAGGAGCCGATGACTTTGCTGCGGATCGAGCGCATCCTCGTCCCTACTTGCCTTTGAATTTATACCCGACGCCCCGCACGGTCATGATGAACGTCGGGGCGGCCGGGTCGTCCTCGATCTTTTCGCGCAGCCGGCTGATGTGCATGTCCACCGTGCGCGTGCCGCCGCTGTACTCCGGGCCCCACAACCGCTCCAGCAGGAAGTCGCGGCTGAAGACGCGGTTGGGGTGGAGCATGAGCAGGCGCAGCAGGTCGAACTCCTTGGTGGTCAGCTCCACCGGCCGCCCGCGCAGCCGCACCTCGCGGGTCGTGGGATCGAGCACCAGGCTCCCGATCTCCACCGGGCTTCCCGCCGGCGATTCGCCCTCGCGCGCCACGCGGCGCAGGATCGCCCGGCAGCGAGCGACCAGTTCGCGCGGGCTGAAGGGCTTGGTCACGTAGTCGTCGGCGCCCACGTCGAAGCCCCGCACCCGATCGGGTTCGGCGTCACGCGCGGTCAGCATCAGGATGGGCACCGAGGACTCGCGGCGTACGATCCGGCAGACGTCCACGCCATCGATCCCGGGCAGCATGAGGTCCAGGATCACCAGGTCGGGCGGCTCGCGGCGCAGTGCCTCCAGCGCCTGGCGCCCATCGTAGGCCGCGCGCACCTCGAACCCTTCGTGCTGGAGGTTGTAGCGCACCAGCTCGACAATGTGCGGCTCGTCGTCCACCACCAGGACCGTCGGGAACGCCGCCACCTCCTGCTCCTAGTGGAGTGTGTAGACCATGTAGGCCACGGCGACCAGTATGGCCAGCACGCATGCTAGGTTGACGCGTGCCAGCCAGAGGAGCCAGGCCTGCAGCCCCGACGCCCCGGCCAGAATGCGCGGGGCCACGTAGAAGTCCACCGCCGCCGTGAGCGCCACGGTGCCCACCACCGCGCCGTGCTTCAGGAAGAGGGCGAACCCGTACCCCGTCTGGCGCAGGTCCTTCCACGCGTCGTAGG
>JACQTN010000034.1 GCA_016210785.1 Armatimonadota bacterium | reverse complement strand
TCAGCTACCGGGCGGCCTGGTCCCTACCCGGGCCGGACTCTCACCGGCTGGTCAACGTGAGCTTGCACGAGATCACCCTCTGTCCGATGCACCTCCTTTCTTGGGTGCCTCGCTATCTGGGCACGCTCAAATCGGAAATCCCTGATGAGTTCCTGATGCTGTATAATGAAGTGTGTCGGAATCGAATGGGAGGCCGGACTGCCGTGGAAGGCGAGAAGAAGATTGAGAAGATGTTCCGGGTTAAGTTCGATCCGCGATCTCTGGATGCCGGGTTTGACGTGGCGCTGACATCCAGTTCCGTGACCTTCACCGAGAAGCCAGACGAGTTCATTATCCCGGAAGAGAGTGTCCAGCGGCTGGAAGCGAAGAAGGTTAAATTTGTTCTGGTGGACGGCACCAGGTAGGTACCGTGCCCCACTACGTGAAATTTGAGGTTTACCTCCCCACCCAGTACACTGATCCTCAAGGGAAACGCCGAGACGTAGTCACGCGAGACGTCCGGGAACTTGGCACCACTCTCATCCAGAAATTCGGAGGCTATACCGAAACAAATCCTGTCTACGCCCCGCCGTTCAAGGGCTGGTGGAAGTCTCACGACATCTCGGTTGACTTCCTGACTTCCACTTCTATTCTACCGGGGTTCCTCCTCGGAATCCGACTCCGCAGCCGGCGGCATTGCCGCCTCCCGCCCCTGCACCCGCCGCCCCGTCACCAGAAACCCCGTGTGGGCCACCATCCGGTGTTCCGGCCGCACGCTCAGTCCGTCCACGTTCCACGGCCGCACCAGCCCCTCGATGGTCTCGATGAGGCCGAAGGCGCCCGACGCCCGCAGCGCCTCCACCATCTGCTGCACCTGCACCACGGTGGGCAGGTAGGCCAGGATGACGCCGCCCGGCCGCAGCGCCGCCGCGGCATGCGGTACCACCCGCCGGGGCTCGGGCACGTCGAGCACGATGCGGTCGAGATCCTGCGCGGGAATCCCCTCGTAGACGTCGCGCATCTCCATGGTCAGGTTCGCCGGCGTCCCCAGGTCCTGCTCGATGTTGCGCGTGGCGCGGCGCGCGAAGTCATCGCGCACCTCATAAGAAATCACGCGCCCGGTCGAGCCCACCGCCCGCAGCAGCGCCATGGTCAGCGCGCCCGAGCCGGTGCCCGCTTCGAGCACCACGGCGCCCGGGTAGATATCCGCCCACAAGAGAATCAGCGCCAGATCCTTGGGATAGATGACCTGCGCGCCGCGCGGCATCTCCAGCACGTACTCGGCCAGCGTGGGACGCACCACCAGGAAGCGCTCGCCGCGGGTGGAGGTCACCGTGCCGCCTTCGTCGTGGTCGATGAGGTCGTCGTGGGGGATCTTCCCGCCGCGCATGTCGACGAGGGCGCCGCGGCGCAGGACGGCGGGATAGCGGCGGCCCCGCCGGTCGATCAGCAGCACGGACTCGCCTTCCTGCAGGGGGCCGCGGCGCATGGCGTGGGAGGGAGGTTCAGGCGCGGTCGTCGGGGCCCGAGGGGAGCCCAATCGGCTCACCCGCGATGGCGGCAGGGTCCACGGCGTCGCCCGCGGGAACACCCGCCGCCACGGTCTCTTCGGGTGGCGGCCCGGACGACGCGGGCTGCGCGCGCACCAGGCGGGCCCGCATCCTGGCCGCGGCGCGCTCGGTCATCTTGCAGAAGGCGCACACTTCACCGGTCGTGGGCTGCCCGCAGTGGAGGCAGTCCCGCAGCGTCACGCCCTCCTGGACGGCGGCCAGGCGCGGCCGCATGTGCTCCAGGAATCCCCAGTACAGCGACTGCTTGGTGCCGGGCGATTGCGCCTCCAGCATGTTGAGCGCCTCCTTGTAGAGCAGCGAGCGGGCGCCCAGGCTGTTGGGGCACTCTTCCACGATGTAGTCGATGCCGCGCAGCACCGCGTACGCCGCGGCCTCGCGCTCGGCAATGCGGTAGAGCGGCTTCACCTTGCGCACCATGCGCGGGTGCGTGGACGGCAGCACCGGCGCCTGCCGGACCAGGTACTCCACCTGCCAGTGCAGCAGGTTACCCATGAGCACGGCGGCCTCGTCGTCCAGGTTGTGCCCGGTCGCGACCACGTCGAAACCCTGGTCGACGGCCACTTTGTTGAAGATGTACCGCTTGCTCAGCCCGCACGCGGAGCAGCTCACCCGGCCGGAGTTCCTGGCCAGCTCCTCCACGTTCATCCCGTGCTCCTGGGGCAGGTCCACCACGATCAGGTCGGCGCCACGCGACTGTGCGAACGCCACCGACTTCGCCCGCGACTCCTCCGAGTAGGCGCCGATGCCCAGGTGGATGTAGAGCCCCGTGGCGCGGTAGTTCAACCGCAGCAGCACGTCCCACAGCGCCAGGCTGTCCTTGCCGCCCGACACCGCCACCAGCACGCGGTTCTCGTGGGTGAACATCTTCTGGTCGCGGACGGCCCGCTCCACCTGCCGCTCGAAGAACTCCAGGAAGTGGGGTGCGCAGAACGCCGCGTTGTGGCGCCGGATCTCCAGGGCGGCCTGACCGCGGCAGATCGTGCACTTCACGGCGCGCGCCTCCGCTCTCGTTCGCCTCCGGACACCACGGGCCGGACCTCCACCACGTCCTCCTCCCCCACCTCCATGTCCTTGGTGAGGAGTTGATCGCCGCGGATCACCAGCACCGCTTCCGGGTTCAGGTTGAGGTATCGCAGCAGGTCAGCGACCCGGCGCTTTCCCTCCACCTGCATCTCTCTGCGGGGATGATGTAGGATCACTTTCATGGGCCTGTGCCCGATGATCCGCCCGGGAGGTGATCAGGTGCCGGCGTGAAGCCGCCGCGGCGGCACGTTCTCCCGCACCCACCGGACCACCTCCTCCAGGCTCGTGCCAGGCCGGAAGATCTGCCGGATGCCGCAGCGAGCGAGCTCGGGCATGTCATCGTCGGGGATGATGCCGCCGGCGAAGACGGGGACGTCGCCGGCCCCCTTCTCCCGCAGCAGCTCCATGATGCGCGGAAAGAGGGTGTTGTGGGCGCCGGAGAGGATGCTGAGGCCGATGCCGTCCACGTCCTCCTGGATGGCGGCAGTGGCCACCATCTCCGGGGTCTGGTGCAGCCCGGTGTAGATCACCTCGAACCCCGCGTCGCGCAGGGCCGCGGCCACCACATGCACGCCGCGGTCGTGGCCATCCAGGCCCGGCTTGGCGAGCAGCACGCGGTAGTG
>JACQTN010000384.1 GCA_016210785.1 Armatimonadota bacterium | reverse complement strand
CGCGCCGCGACGCCGGCGGAGGCCGCCGTGCGCAGGGCATACGTCCAGTGCTCATCCATGATCATCAGCTTGCGCGTGTCGTGGGGGTCGAGCAGGACGATGTGCCGGGTGTCGGTGCCACTGATGCGCCCTTCTACGTTGTGCCCGTAGCCGACCACGCGAAACCCCGCGGCGGGGATGGTGTCCACCGAGCAGGCCTTCACGTAGTAGCGGATGTGGCCGCCGTGCTGCGGCAGGTCCAGCATGGGCGGCCGGCCCCAGGTGACCTGGCCCGCGGCCATGGCCCGGAAGGCCTCCTCGCAGATCGCCAGCGCCTCTCTCATGTCCAGCAGCCGGCGCACCTGCGCATCACTCAAGAACAGGATGCGCTCACCCACCGCTAGCCCGGTTCCTCCTGTGTAAGGGTTCGTTCAAACCTCGATGACGCGGAGGTGCTCGCAGCCAGTGGACAGGCGGCGGGCGCCGTCGGCGGTGATCACCACGTCTTCCTCCACCATGATGAAGTGGCCGTCGCGGACGAAGCGCGGCTCCGGCGTGAGCACTACGCCAGGCTCCAGCACCGTGTCGTCGGCCACGTTGAGAGACGGCGGCTCCTGGATATCGAGACCGCACCCGTGCCCGATGCGCTTGGTGCCCACCAGGGGGGGATAGCCGATGGCCTCCACTTCTCTATTGAAGATGCGCGCCAGGTCGCTGGCGCGCACGCCCGGTCGCATGCCCGCGATCACGGCGTTCTCGACGTGCACGATCTGGGCGTGGTCCTTCTTCTGCTGGTCGGTAGGCGGCCCGAACGCGGCCAGGCGCGCGATGTCCGCCTTGTACCCCCTGTACGATCCGCCGAAGTCGCAGAAGAAGAAGTCGCCCTTCTTGTAGACGTAGTCTTCGCCGAGCCCCAGCACGTCCAGGAGGACGAACCCGGGCGTGGCGGGATCGGAGCCGGCGTCCACCAGCGCCTGCAGGCAGATCCGCTCGCACTGGCCGATGGTCAGCCCCGGGTGCGCGCGCCGGAGGACCAGCTCCCACGCGAGCTCAGTGATGCGGCACGCCTCTTCGATGCGCGCCACCTCCAGCGGCGACTTGGCCAGCCGGCAGGCCACGTACACCTCCGACGCATCCACGAACTGCGCCTGCGGCGCCGCGGCCTTGATGGCCTCGAAGTCCTGGAAGGGCAGCCACAGGCGCTGGTTGCTGCCCAGCTCGCAGCCGATGCGACCGCGCGCCAGGTTGAGGTCTCTCAGGGTGCCGGCGACCAGGTCGAGAGGAAAGGGAACGTCCACGTAGGTGCGAATGTCCTCCACCCACGTGTCCTCTTTCGCCTCCAGCACCTCCAGCCCGTAGATCATCAGCACGGGCGGGCCTTCCCGCGGCAGCAGAAAGAGCATGGGCCGCATCTTGTTGCCGAACTGCACGCTCTGGTGGCCGGTGAAGTGGCGGTAGTTATTGCGCTCGGTGACCAGGATGGCGTCGAGCCCGGCGCGGCCCATCAGGTCGCGCGCCTTGTTCCAGCGGCGCTCGAACTCGTCGCGGGGAAAGTCTTTGCCTGCCATCGATGCCTCCCGTGGTGACGCCTCGCCCCCGTCCGGCTACGCTCCGGGGCGACCTCGAAAGCTCTTACGCCCCCGCCAGCCGTACCAACAGTGGTATGACATCGACGCCGCGCATCTTCCCCAGCGCCCCCTTCGCCCCCGCCTGCTCGCCGAACGGCCCCGCGCCGTCCGGCTCCACGCCGCCGCCGGAGATCAGCAGCGGCACGGGATCGGCGGAGTGCCCTTTGAGGACACAGGGCGTGGCGTGGTCCGCGGTGATCGCCACGACGGTCTCCCGCAGGTCGATCTTCGGCAGCACCTCGCCGAAGAAGTGGGCGTCGATCCACTCGATGCTCTGCGTCTTGCCCTGGAAGTCGCCGTCGTGCCCGGGCTCGTCGGGGCCCTTCAGGTGGAGATAGACGCCGCCGTGTTTCTTCAGCGCGTCCGCGGCCTTCGCCGCCCACTGGGGGTAAACGCGCGCCGGATCGCGGCCGCTGGGCGGCACCTCCACCATGGACATGCCCAGCAGCCGGGCGATCCCCCGCTCCACCGGCATCTCCACGAAGCATGCGAAGTCCACGCCGAAGGCGTCGCGCATGGATGGTACGGGCGGGAGATGATCGCCCGCGTCGCGCAGCAGGATGATGTTGGCGGGCATCTTCCCCTGCGCGCGGCGCTGGGCGTTGAGCGGGTGGTGCTCCAGGACGTCGCGGCACTGCCGGGTGAAGGCGTTGACCAGGTCCGCGGCACGGTCGGCGCGGGGGTCCTCTTTGATGGGCCGGCTCTCTTCCACCTCCAGCGGCCCCGATATCGCCTTCGCCACGCCGAGGCCGCCCAGGCGTCCGTAGGCCGGATCGGTGTTGGTGATGTCAGCCGACAGCGCACCGTCCTCCGCGGAGATGACCACGACGCAGCGGTGCCCGATGGTGGCCCGCATCTCCAAATGCGCGCCCGCCAACATGACGTCCCGGTTCACGGCGTCGGCGAAAGCCTGGATCTCCTCCGCGGTGAGATCGCGGCCGGCCCGCCGGTCGACGATGCGCCAGCCCTCGCCCAGGGTGGCGAAGTTGCCCCGCAGCGCCAGGTCGCCGTCGTGCAAGGAGACGACGGCGCCGACCGCCTCGATGGGCCCGCGGCCGGTGTGGTAGCGGTGCGGATCGTAGCCCAGGATGGCCATGACCGCCACGTCCGACTCGGGGGCGATGCCCTCGCCCACGGTCTGCACCAGGCCCTGCCGCCCCTGGGCGGCCAGCCGGTCCATGTGGGGCGCCCGTGCGGCCTCCAGCGGCGTGCGGTTGCCCAGTTCGGCGACCGGCCGGTCGCCGAGCCCGTCCAGGATGACGTAAAGGATCTTCTTCATGGAACACACCTCTTTCATGGAGCACGTCACGCGATGTGGGAGCCTGACGGGTGACTCACCGCGACAGCGCCCGCAGGTCCCCGAGCATGCCCTCGCTGAGCCGGCCCTGGTACACTTCCTGCGCGTCGCCGGCCAGCCGCAACGAAAAATCTTCGCTCACGTGGATGCGCAGATCACCGCCGGCCATGGCCACGGTCACGTCGCGATCGGTCAGGCCCTTGCGCACGCACGCCGCGGCCACGGCGCAGGAACTGGTGCCGGAAGCCATGGTCTCGCCGGCGCCGCGCTCCCAGATCAGGATGCGCGCCACGGACCGCGACTCCACGCGCACGAACTGCACGTTGGTGCGCTGGGGGAACAGGGGGTGATTCTCCAGGGCGGGACCCAGCGCGTGCAGCGGCACGCTCGCCAGGTCGTCCACGAAGACCACGCAGTGCGGGTTGCCCACGGACACGGCGGTGATGCGCAGCGGCTTCCCCTGCACCTCGATGGTCTCGTCCACCACCTCGCGCGGCGACCCCGCCACCGGGATCTCCTGCGACATGAAGGTCGCCTTCCCCACGTCGAGGGTCATCTGCCGGATCTTCCCGCCGTTCAGCTCCAGCGTCACGTCCACGAGCCCGCCCAGCGTATCGATGGTGAAGCGCGACCTCCTGGTGTAGCCGTGGTCGTACAGGAAGCGGACGAAGATGCGGAGGCCGTTGCCGCTCTTCTCCGCCTCGCTGCCGTCGGGGTAGAAGATGCGCAGCCCGAAGTCGGCGCGGGTCGTCGGCGCCAGGGCCAGGATGCCGTCCGAGCCCACGCCGGTGTGCCGGTCGCAGATGCGGCGGATCACCGCGGGCGTGAGCGGGGCGGTGAGGCGCCCCGGATCGACCACGATGTAGTCGTTGCCGAGCGCGTGAGACTTGACGAACGTGTTGGCCTCCGTGAGCACCCACGGACCTCCAAGAGGGCCGGTGTCCCCATTATGTGCAAAAGCCCCGCGGGGATACGGTACCCACGTACTGTTCGCCGCCGGGATTGCGAGCGCCTTTCGGCAGAGGCACCTCCGCCGGGCCGCGCGCGTATCAGCGCCGCTCGGGGTGCGCGCGCGCCGACCACGCCAGCGAGGTGGGCGACCCCGGCGACCTCGAGGAAAGAGACCGCCGCGAACAGCGCGCCGAGGACTTTCCAGCGGGAATCCACGGGGCCTCAACATTCGGGCCGGCGTCAGGGGTTCCCTCCGCGCTGGGGACCGCGCATGCCGGGGGCGGACAGCGCGCGTCTGGGGCCGCGGGCAGGGTACGCCGTCAGTTGCCGAGGTGCTTTTTGAAAAAGGCGATCGAGCGCCTGAAGACGTCGTCCCTTGTCCGGGGGGCGAAGGGGAGCGCGTGGGGCGCTCCCGGGTAGGCGTGGGACTCGAACGTCTTGCCCTCGCTGCGCAGGGCCTGCTCGTAGGCCCGGGGCTCCGAGGGATCGATCAGCTCGTCCGCCGTCCCGTAGAGGATCAACACCGGCGCCTGCAGGTCCTTCACCAGCGTGATGGGCAGCGTGTCGGTGACATCCCGGCGCGGCCTCGTCCGCGTGTAGTGGGCGGCCGACGCCACGACCGCCTGCACGTTGCCACCCCCCGATGCCACCAGGACCGCGATCACGGCCCCGCGGGAATGCCCGAACAATCCCACCCGATCGGCCCGGGCACCCGGCAACTTGCGGACCGCGTCGACCAGGGCCATCACGTCCTTGACCGCCTCCAGGTTGGCGCCTACGAAGTCGGGGGCCTGAGCGCAGGGGATGAAGTCCGGAGGCCGCTGGTTTCCGAAGTGGCTCCCGGCGAACCAGCAGCCCGCCACGGCCAGGAACCCTTCGCGGGCAAAGCTTTCAGCCAGACTCACGTACTTTCTGCTGAAGCCTTCGGTGCCGTGGAGGACGACGACGACCGGAAGCGGTCCGCTCCCGCGCGGGCGCACGACCGCCATCCGGATCTTCCGCTCTTTGGGCGCATCGACCTCGACCCACTCCTGCGCTGCAACCGGCGCGGGAGCGGAGGTCGCAAGCGGTAGCAGCGCCGCGAGAAGGGCGATGAGAATCGCGCGCGTCCGCAGGTGCATCGCCGCACCCTTCCCGGCCCGGTTTCTCGCCGGCGCCGGCCTTCTGGCCACGCGCCTCAGCGTGCGCCCGAGCGCTCCCACGAAACCCGACGTTGAGACCGCCCACGCGGCGGCGGGATCGGTCTCAGTGGGGCGGGTCGCCAGCAGGACCGCCCGTCATGCGCGCACCGCTACGCCGAACGCCGGCACGATCTCCTTGAGGAAGATGCGCATCTGCCCCAGTTGGTCCCACGACGTGAAGCGCAGCGTGATCTGCTGGACGCCGGCCTCGAAGTACGCCTTCAACTCGGCGATGCAGCGCTCCACGGGGCCGTAGGTCGTCCACGAGTCCACGAAGCGCCGCGAGTAGTTGCCGAGATAGTACGCGTCCAGAAACCGCTTGGACTCCTCGTAAGCCGCCTCGCGGTCGGGGTTGACGTTCAGGTTGTGATACAGGCAGTTGCCGAGCCGCGCCGGATCGCGTCCCTCTTCCCGCGCCATGGTCTGGATGCGTCCCCACAGGTCGGCGAACTGTGCGGGGGTGATCTTGTTGGTCTGCCAGCCGTCCGCGTAGCGCGCCACGCGCCGTAGCGCGCGCTGCAGCAGCTTCTCCTCCACGCCCGCGCCGTCTTTGAAGGTGACGCCGGTGGGGTTGCTGGCGATCCAGATGGGGCAGGGCTGCTGCACCGGCTTGGGCTCCAGCGTGACGTCCTCCAGCGTGTGGTACTTGCCGTGATAGGTGACGTGGTCTTCGTGGAAGAGGCGGCGCACGATGGCGATCCCCTCCTCCAGCCGGCTCACCCGTTCCCTGGAGAGGATGCCCATCGTCTTGTGCTCCAGCGCCTGCGTGGGCCCCTGGATGTCGGGGCCGCCCAGGCAGACCGCCAGCAGCGACCGCCCGCCGGAGATGACGTCCAGGCTGGCCCACTGCAGGGCGAAGAGCACGGGCTGGCGGTGCGCAAATGTCGCCAGGCAGCCTACGCCGAGCTTGAGCCGCTGGGTGCGCGCGGCCACCGCGCTGAGCAGGGTCAGCGACTCCAGGCGCGGCTTGCTCAGGATGCTGTCGCCGACCCACACCGCGTCGAAGGCGCCGGAAGCCTCGG
>JACQTN010000380.1 GCA_016210785.1 Armatimonadota bacterium | reverse complement strand
GTGGATGCCGGTGTCGGCGGGGATCGTGCGGGGGAGGACCCTGACGAGCTTCCCGTCCGTCAAGGACGACTGCATCAACGCCGGCGCCACCTGGGTGGACAGGGAAGCGGTGCGCGACGGGAACCTGATCACTTCGCGCGTGCCGGATGACCTGCCGGCGTTCTGCCGGGAACTGATCAAGGCGCTGAGCGAGGTGCCTGTCAAGGTCTAGAGTAGTAAGGTAGGGACTGGCCCCATCGTCTAGCCCGGCCCAGGACGCGGCCCTCTCAAGGCCGAGACAGGGGTTCGAATCCCCTTGGGGCCACCAAGAAATGAGCGGGAGCGAAGTGTGCTCCCGCTCATTTCTTGGGCTCTGGTGAGTCGAACCCCTGTCTCGCAGGGGGTGTGGGGGAAGGATTCCCCCACGTCTTCGGGGTGACAGGAATCGCGCAGCGATTCCGTCAGAGGGGCAGAGCCCCTATGAGGAGCGCGCGAGGACGGATAATTCCGTGCAGGGCCCCGCGCGCCCAGAGCGCGCGGGGGTCCGAGCGCGCGACGAGATAGCGGGTTCGAATCCCCTTGGGGCCACCAAGATCTGAAAATCAATCGTGGCGCGAGTTTTGGCCCGCGCCATTGAATTTGCCGGGCACCACCATGCAAAAGGCAACCTTGCGGCATCGCGGTGAGACATGCTGGATGTCGTCGGCCGATCCCATCTTCTCCGAGACTACGAGGGATCGCCCGCCCGCCTGGATGGGTAGCCGAAAACAGGACGTGTCCCTGCAGGACCCGCGCGAGAGGGCCGCTTGCATACAAATGCAAATATTGTTACATAGTCATGGAGGGGATTGTGCGAGGAGATCTCGTTGATCGTTGCCGATGCATCGCCGTTGATCGCTCTCGCCAAGATCGGCAACCTGGGGCTGCTCAGGGACTTGTACAGCGACGTGGCGATCGCCCCGTCGGTGAAGCGCGAGGTTGTCAACCAGGGCCGGCTAATCCGGGCTCCTGAGGTTGTTCAGGTGGAAAGCGCTCTGGCTGAGCGTTGGGTGCGTGAGCTACAGTTGACTGCCAAAGAGAAGCGGCGGGTCGGCCGGCTTGTTCGTACGACCGGTTTAGGAACGGATGAGGCGGAGTTCCTGGCCCTGGCCAGTGCACGGCACCTGATCGTCCTGCTCGACGACAAGGAGGCCAGGGCGGTCGCCGAGGCCATGCGGGTGCACTATCTGGGGACCGCAGGAGTCCTGCTCGCCGCGTTCGTGAGAGGATATCTGGACCACACGGGACTCGAGGAAGCGGTACGAGACCTCGCCAGGGTCCTGTGGCTCTCCCCGGGCAGGATCCCGGCGCAGTACGATCTGGAGGATTTACGGAAGGACGTGACCATGATCCTGGCCGGTCTCGGGCCGGGGAAAGGCCAGAGTCCGCGAAGGCGTTGAGCCGTGCCTCGCCGCTCTGCGCTGTGCCATGCCATGAGGCGGCGGCGTGCCCTGGTACCAGTCCGAGCCGGGCGGACGGGAACAACGGGCAGCACGGGCCCAAGGGGACGCCGCCGAGCGGCAAGTTTCAGCCCTGGGATCCGGCCTCTAGTTTTCAGGCGGCGCGCATCCCGGCTCTGTGTGGCCGCTTCGATCGGTGAGTTTCGCACCACGAGGGGACGCTCCGATGTGGTTGCGGCGGTTAGGAGGAAGCCGGTGTAATCTGCAGCGCGTGACGCGAGGCCCCGATCTCAACCCACATCGCCTCCAGGTCGCGCAGATGGTACAGGCGAGGGCAGGGCCCGCTGAGGCCCCCAACGTTTTGCCAGAGGCAAGATTGACCCTGACCAAAGCCGCGGACGAGCGACCGCGTATGGAACAGCCCCAACTCGCAGGCCAGATCTGCCAGTGTGCAGTCTCCGCCGGCCTCTATGCCTATGGCCTTGCCGCGCTTCCTCAGCACGGTGACCCGGTAGCGCCCCGAATCGGCCGGCGCATCCTCGTCGCCCCGAGCGGGATATCGCAGTTCCACGCGCGTCCCCCGCAGGTCGTAGGCGACTTCCACTTTGCGGATCCTCCGGCCAGGTTGTCCGGCCAGCACCTTCACGATGCTCTCCAGGGCCAGCGTGTAGGTAGCAAGCGGGAAGCGCGGCGGCAGCGGGACGAACGGCTCGGCCTCGTACCGATGCGGCAGCGGGTACAGGGCGTCTCGCACGGGCCGGCAGCCGAGGCGCAGGACGAGGTCAGCGTCCTCAGGATGCAAGGCGTATAGCGGACATAACGTCATCGCCTCCAGGCCGGCGGCCGCCGCCACCAACCTGTCCGGGTTTCCCGGCAGCCCCAGGGTCGCTTCGAGATCGAGGTTGGCGACAAAACGGCAGACGGCAAGCCAGTCAGCGAAGAAGACGATCCCCGGCTCCTGCTCATTGTGGCCCATCACATTGAGAAACGCCCACGGGCCGTCGTTCACCCGCATGGCCACATACGTGTCGGCCGCGAAGCGCTGCCAGGGCCTGGCCGCGTAGAAACGCTCCGCGGCGTCAAAGCAGGCCGCGACCTCGGCCGGCGCACAGGCGGAGAGGAAGGGGCTGCTTTCCTGGTTACCGAGGTGGATCCTGAACCAGCGCAGTGCCTCTTGAACCTCCAGGGTGGGCCCGGCGGCTACCTGCATCGGTAGATCGCTGACCATCTCCCGCAACGCGTGGGCCAGACGGTCGTCGGCGACATGCAGGATCGAGGGGCGAGCCGGCGGTGCTGCGGAGAGGGGGTACGCAGCGGCCGTGCGTACGAGGAGAGCCAGATCCTCCGGGGTGTGTCGCGCCCCGCCCTTCAGCGAGAAGCGGCGGATCCCCGCACTATCGGCGATGAGGGCCACGTAGCTCAACACCGGCTCCTCGTCTCCCTGCACCCAACTGGCGACGCCCTCGCCCAGTTCCCAGGGCACGGGGTCCTCGGGAAGCGTCAGGACTGCTTCCGTTGCCGGGGGTTCCGGTTCGTGAGCCGCCGGCGTTGCGCTGGCGCGATACGCCTTCCACGGAAGTTCTCCGACACTGGGGTCCACCCATACCGACAGAGGGAGCGGCCGGCCGCGATACACAAAGCTTTCGACCTCCTCTGTGTCCACGCCCTGGGACCTCAGCGCCGCCTCGATGTCGCTCAACAAGCCGTGGAGCGTACGACACCTCTGGCACCAGCCAGCCTCGAGGTAGATCCAGGGCTTTCCGTTCTTTCCCACGGCGGTCAGGGCAACTTCCTGGACGAGTATCTGCCCGTTGCACCGGACGCAGTGCTGTCGGGGGCCGGGAAGGCAAACCAGTTCTTCGGTCACGACTCTCTCCTCTTGTCGACCGAGGGCTCGGTGCGCCCAAGCGCGTCACCCTAAGCCGTCATGTCATCCTAACCCCAGGAATCGCTGCCCGCTACCATCCGCCCTTGAGCCACGCCCGATAGGCGTCAAACCATTCCCAGCCGGGGGGCGGGCGGTTGGTCCATTGGAGGGCGGTCACATTGGTGCGGTATGTCCGCCCCTTCCTTCGGCAGATCGCCAGGATGCCCTGGGGCGTTCCATCCCAGTTGAATCCCTGGACTTCGACCTCCTCCCCGACGACCAGTGCCTTGAACGGACAGATGACACGTTGTTCCAGCATCACAAGGAATGCTCCGTGTTGCTCATCTTCCGTGTAGCAGTCTACGATGGCCTCTTCGATCAAGGCCCGCACACGCGACTTCGTCAGCCGGGGCTTTCCCGAGCGGCCCACGGTTCGCCCCCTTGCCTGCATGCCTGCTCCCGCTGGAGCGTTTGCAAAACCTGGGCCGGCGAACCGGCTCACGCCGGCAGGCATCCCTCCGTCCGGAGATGCTCCCAGATCAGTCGACGCCTCCCATGATGCTGCTTCAGGTGCAGCAGAAGATCCGCCCACAACTCTGGCGCGTCCAGCAGGCGGGAGATCTCCGCGACGACGGCGCAGTAATGCGCTGCGGGCCTTCGTCCAACGCAACAGGCGCCGCCGGCACGCCGGCTCATGTAGCGACGGTCCACTGCGGTCTCAGCGACCGGTCGACCGATCGTACCCGGGGCGGTCGCCGCGCGACAACAGCGCCTCCGGGCCTTCGCGGCTCAAGGTGCCGAGAATGTTATGCGCCACAATGCCTTGCCGAAAACCGAGAGATAAGAAGGCGACTCGTACGCACGTTCGCTCCGGCCGGCCGAAATCCTCCCTGCTCACTCAGCAAGAGTAAATGTGGCGAGGTAAGATCTTGACTGACGCTAATGGGGCGGATTAGACTAGTTTTAGACTAGACGAAATGACTGGAGGGTTCGTTGAGTGAGGGTTGTGGGCGCCTATGAAGCGAAAACTCACCTGCCACAGTTGCTCGAGGCGGTAGAGGGCGGCGAGACTATCACCATCAGCAAGCACGGGGTCCCCGTGGCGATGCTCGTCCCTGTGCCCGATAAGCGCCGCCGGAACCCCGCGGAGGTGATCGCCGCATTGCGGGATCTTCGCACGGGCGTGACCCTGGGCGGGCCTTCGCTCCGTGAGTTGATCGAGGAAGGGCGGCGCTAGTGAACTTCGTCCTTGACGCCTCGGTCACAATGTCCTGGTGTTTCTCCGACGAGGCCACGCCGTATGCCGATGCCGTTCTTGATCGTCTTCAGACGGCTACGGCGGTCGTTCCCGCGATCTGGCCGCTGGAAGTGGTCAACGTTCTTCTCGCTGCCGAGCGCCGCAAGCGTCTGACAGAGGCGCAGAGCAGGCGCTTCGTAGAGTTGCTCGCCGCTCTGCCGATCGAGGTAGAACATCCCGTCGTCGAACGCATTTTCACCTCTGTGTTGGCTTTGGGTCGTGAACACGGGCTCTCAGCCTACGATGCCGCGTACGCGGAGCTCGCTGCCCGCCGAGGTCTCGCCCTGGCGACACGCGATGAGCGAGTGCGCGCCGCGGCGGCGGCGATAGGCGTGGAGGTTCTCGCGTAAAACACTGGCTGGCAGTCGGAGACCACGGCAATGCGGGCGGTAGCCGCGTCTGAGGCACGGGTTCATGCGTATGTCACCCCCTGGATCTGTCCCGCCACTTCGACTGTGATGCCTTTCAGTGTAAGACCCCTTGGGGCCACCAAGAAATTCGACCGGCCATGTCGTGTGGCCGGTCGAATTTCTTGTGATCATGGAGAAACGAACCCCTGTCTCGGTGGGCCGTGGATCGGGTGCGCACTGTGCTCAACGGCACGGCGCTCGACTGCCTATCTGCGGGCGGCCGGCCGGAGGTTACGTTCCGGCGGTCCTCCTGCAGCCGCGATCGCCGCGTAGTGTTCATCGCCGGCATGCCAGATCTCGTAACCGTGGCTATGCGCCGCGGCAGCGATCAGCAGGTCCACGACCGGCACGCGTCGGCCAGTGCGAGCCAGGGCCTGTGCAAGCCGGCCCGCCGTTACGCCCTCTTCCCACGCGAGTGGGAGCACATGGAGGCTTTGCAGACCCTCCTGGAGTGTCCGGTTCTCCTCCTCGGTACGGGCGCCAGCCAGCAATTCAGCGACGACCGGAGCCGTCACCGCAACCTCGCCGTCTTCCAGCGCCTGGGTGACCAGGCGCTTCACCTCTGGGGAGCCCCTTGGGTGGTAGAAATCAATCCACGCCGAGGTGTCCACGAGCGCGCGCGTCATCGCATCGACCGCCATCGCCGGAGTTCCGCGCGCGTCAAGTTGAGCGGAAGGGTGCCCGCCTGCTCCAGGAGCCGGCGCCGGCGCAGTCGCGTTACGTAGTCGGTGAGGGCCGTGACGATGACCGCGCGTTTGGTCTTGGCCCCGGATAACCGTTTGGCTTCCTCAATCAGGCGCTCGTCGAGGGTCACCATCATACGCACCATAGTGATACACCTCCTCGAGACACCTATATTATACACCAAACTGATGTGGATGAAAGCGTGTTCGGGGAACCCAGGTCAGTGGGCCAGCGTTTCTCGGGCGGCGGACGACAGGCTGGGTTGAAAACAAATGCAAGAATTGTTAACACATGCGATGGGACGTTGCCCTTCGAGGAGTTGCCGTTGATCGTTGTGGACGCATCGCCTCTCATCGCCCTCTCCAAGATCGGCAGACTGGGGCTGTTAAGGGACTCATACGGCGACGTGGCGATCACTCCGTCGGTGAAGAGTGAGGTTGTCGACCAGGGG
>JACQTN010000379.1 GCA_016210785.1 Armatimonadota bacterium | reverse complement strand
GTGCCACTTCACCCTTCACTCAGGTGTCCGGCCGGGGGAGGCCCTTCGCCTCCCCCAGGAACCCCACCCGCGACGGTGCGGAGTCCGGAGACAAGTGATGCTCGGACTCGGCACAGCCGGTCCTGCGCATGAGTGGAGCAGACTCTTCCGACACGGCTTCTTAGGCTCCCGGAGCGTCTGTCCACCGGCTGAGACCGGAGTTCCACGCCCCGGCCAGCGCGGCGCCGGGAAGATCGATGATCTCCGGACCGGCAGAGAGGACGAACCGATCCCCGCCGGCCTCGCCCAGACTGGTGGCCGGCACGCCGCGCGCGGCGGCCAGCGCCAGGAGCGCGGTCACGTGCTCCGGCGCCACCGCCACGATGATGCGCGACGGCCCTTCGCCGAACATCGCGCGCGCCGCTCCGACGGCCCCATCCGGCAGCGTCGCCCTGGCGCCCACGCCGCCAGCGATGCAGCACTCGGCCAGCGCCACGGCCACCCCGCCGTCGGAGCAGTCGTGCGCCGCGGACACGAGCCCTCCACTGATCGCCTCCCGCATACACCGCAACAGGCGCGCGTGAAGATCGAGATCGGTGGCCGGGGGCCGCCCCGCGATCTTCCCGTGGACCGCCTTCAGGTACAGGCTGGCGCCCAACGTCACCTCCCCGCCCCCCAGCAGGACGATGCGGTCGCCGGCGCGGCGGAACGCGACCTCCGCCCGCGCGTTCACGTCGGACATCAGGCCCACCGCGGCCACGACGGGCGTGGGATCGATCGGCCCCTCGCCGGCCTCGTTGTAGAAGCTCACGTTGCCGCCCACCACCGGAATGTCGAGCGCGCGGCACGCGGCGGCCATGCCATCGATAACCTCTCGAAACGTCCAGAACACCTCCGGGCGCTCGGGGCTGCCGAAGTTGAGACAGTCGGTGAGGCCAATGGCCTCCGCGCCGGCGCAGGCCAGGTTGGCCGCCACCTCCGCGATGGCCAGCACCCCGCCCCGGTACGGGTCGAGTTTGCAGTACCGCCCGTTGCCGTCCACCGCGATGGCCAGCCCGCGCGGCGGCGACTCCACCAGACGCAGCACCGCGGCGTCGCCGCCCGGCAGCCCGACGGTGCGCACCTGGACCATGTGGTCGTACTGCTGGTAGACCGGCCATTTGCTCGCCACCGCGGGATCGGCCAGCAGCGCCAGCAGCACCTCGCCTGCGGGCGCGCCGGGGAGCGCATCCGCGTCGAATCGCCAGGCGTCTTCCAGGTACGCGGGCATCTGCGCGGGGGGATCGTAGGCGGGCGCATCCGCCAGCGCCTGCGGCGGGAGCTCGACAACACGCGCGTCGCCGTCGTACACACGCATGACGGGATCGGCGATGATCTCGCCGAAGACGGCGGCCTGCAGGCCCCAGCGCCGGTAGGTGTCCAGAATCTTCTGCTCCTCCCCCCGGCGCGCCACCAGCAGCATGCGCTCCTGCGACTCGGAGAGCAGCACCTCTTCCGGCGTCATCCCCGCCTCGCGGCGCGGCACGCGGGACAGATCGAGGGTGATGCCGACCCCACCTTTGGCGGCCATCTCGCTGGTGGCGCAGGTGATGCCGCCCGCGCCCATGTCTTGGAGCGATACCACCGCGCCGGTGTCCAGCGCTTCCAGCGTCGCCTCGATCAGCAGCTTGCCCGCGAAGGGATCGCCGATCTGCACCGAGGAGCGGCTGTCCACCTCCTTGTCCAGTTCCGTGGAGGCAAAGGACGCGCCCTGGATGCCGTCGCGGCCGGTGCGGGCGCCGGCGTAGATCACCGGGTTGCCCGGCCCCTTCGCGCGCGCGGTGGCGATGCGGTCCGCCCGCAGCAGGCCCAGGCATACCACGTTGACCAGCGGGTTGTCCCGGTAGGACGGCTCGAAGTGAATCTCGCCGCCCACCGTGGGCACGCCGGTGCAGTTGCCGTAGGCGGCGATGCCGGAGACGACGCCGGCCAGCAGCCGGCGCGAGCGCGCGTCTTCCGGGGGGCCGAAGCGCAGGGAGTCCAGCAGCGCGACGGGCCGGCCGCCCATGGAGAGGATGTCCCGGAGGATCCCGCCGATGCCCGTGGCGGCCCCGTTGTGAGGGTCCACCGCGGAAGGATGGTTGTGGGACTCCATCTTCCAGGCCACGGCCCATCCGCCGCCCACGTCCAGAACGCCGGCGTTCTCCCCCGGCCCCTGCAGCACGTGCCTTCCCGTGGTCGGCAGGCGCTTCAGCACGCGGCGGGAGTGCTTGTAGCCGCAGTGCTCCGACCACATCACCCCGAACATGGCCAGTTCCAGGGGGTTCGGCGCCCGGCCCAGCCGACGGCAGATCTCGCCGTACTCCCACCCGGTCAGGCCGGCCTGGCGGATCGCGTCCTTCGTCAGCGTGCTCATCGCGCGCTCACCGCCGCGGCCCCGGCAGCCGCGGCATGCCGCAGTGCCGACTCGAAGATGATGCGCCCATCCTCCGACCCCAGGATGGCCTCGCTGCAGCGCTCGGGGTGCGGCATCAGCCCTACCACGTTGCCGCGCGTGTTGCAGACCCCGGCGATGCCGTCCAGCGCGCCGTTGGGGTTGGCGTCGGGTGTGGCGCCGCCGTCGGGATCGCAGTAGCGGAACACGATCTGCCCGCGCGCGCGGAGGTCCTCCAGCAGCGGCGGCGGGACGTAGTAGTTTCCCTCCGCGTGGGCGATGGGCAGGCGCAACACCTGCCCCGGGCGGCAGGACGCCGTGAACGGCGTGTTCACGCTCTCCACGCGCACGTGGACATACGTGCAGATGAAGCGCAGCGAGCGGTTGCGCAGCATGGCGCCGGGCAGCAGCCCCGACTCCACCAGCACCTGGAACCCGTTGCAGATGCCCAGCACGGGCCCGCCCCGGCCCGCGAACTCCCGGATGGCGGGCATGATGGGTGCGGTCGCGGCGATAGCGCCGGCACGGAGGTAGTCGCCGTAGGCGAAGCCCCCGGGCAGGATGACGCAGTCCACCTCCGGGGGCAGCACGCGGTGGGCGTACCAGATGGGGTGCGCGGGCAGGCGCAGCACGTGCTCCGCCACGTGCAGGCAGTCCCGATCGCAGTTGGAGCCGGGGAAGGTCACCACGCCGAACTTCACGCCCTCGCCTCCTTTCCCTTGCCCCGCGGGCCCGTCCCTCGACGCGCCTCACTCCGTCCCGCCGGGCCCGGCGCCTCCGCCCCGGTCCCCGGATTGCCGCCTGCACCAATGGTGTACTGCTCGATGAGCGGGTGTGCCAGCAGTTGATCGCACATGGCGTCCACGCGCTCCCGCGACCAACCTTCGGGCAGGTCGATCTCCAGGTAGCGGCCGACGCGCACCTCCGCCACCTCGTCGAAACCCAGCGCGTGCAGGCCCTGGCGGATCGCCTGCCCCTGCGCGTCCAGCACGCCGGGCTTGAGCGTCACCACGATACGGACCGTCGGCATGGCGCCTCCTCTTCTCAACTCAGCTCGCGTCCCGTGATTCGTCGATATGCCTCGAGATAACGCGCGCGCGTCGCCTCCACCGCGTCGGTCGGCAGTGGCGGCGCTGGCGGCTGCTTGTTCCAACCGATGGACTCCAGGTAGTCCCGCACGAACTGCTTGTCGAAGCTGATCTGGGGACCGCGCATCCTGTACTCCTCCGCGTCCCAGAAACGGGAGGAGTCGGGCGTCAGCACTTCATCGATGAGGATGATCTTGCCCGCGTCATCCAGTCCGAACTCGAACTTGGTGTCGGCCAGCAGCAGCCCGCGCGCCCGCATGTGGCCCGCGGCGTAGGTGTACAGCGCCACGCTGATCTCCACCAGGCTCCGGGTCAGGTCGGCGCCGATCAGCTCGGCCATGCGCGAGCGCGAGATGTTCTCGTCGTGCCCGGCATCCGCCTTGGTGGCCGGCGTGAAGATGGGCGCGGGCAGCGGGTCGCCCTCCTTCAAGCCAGCAGGCAGCGCGATGCCGCACACGGTGCCGCTCTGCCGGTACTCCTTCCACCCCGAGCCGGCGAGATAACCCCGCACGACGCATTCCACGTCGATCCGCTTCGCCTTGCGCACCACCATGGCGCGGCCAGCGAGCGACCCTGCAAACGGACGGACCTGGGGAACGTCCTCCAGGTCCATGGTGATGAAGTGGTTGTCCACGATGCTGCGGGTCTCCGCGAACCAGTAGGCGGAGAGGCCGGTGAGCACGCGTCCCTTGTCGGGAATCGGCGTGGGCAGCACGCAGTCGAAGGCGGAGATGCGGTCGGTGGCCACGAACAGCAGCGTGTGACCCAGGTCGTAGATGTCGCGGACCTTGCCGCGCGCAAACAGCGGGAGCGGCAGCGACGTCTCCACCAGCACCTGCGATGCCTGAGGCGTCATGGTTTCCTCCTGTGGCCGGTGTGCACGGGCCGCGGGGCGCGGCGGGCCGTGCGGGCGGGCGTGGCGCGGACGGTGGAAACGCCGGGAGTGCGCGAACCCCCACGGGAACCAGGCCGTGCACCGTCGCTCGTGTCCGCGGCTCCCCGGGACGCGGAGGCATCAGCCTCCGGGGCACGCGCACCGGTTGGGACGCCGCCGGATCCCGTGGGCCTGGGGATGCCCGCGCGCTCCAGCACGTCGTCAACGTACCGCAGCGCGTGAGACGGATCGAAGCACGCGTCCACTTCCCGCGCGGTCAGCTTGCCGGAGGCCAGGATCAGGTCGCGGAACTTCCCCTTGCCCTCCCACGCCGCCATGGCCGCGCCCTGGACGACCGCGTAGGCCTCCTCCCGCGAGCAGCCCGCATCGATCATCGCCAGCAGCAGCCCGTGCGAGTAGACCAGGCCGCCGGTGCGCTCCAGGTTCTCGCGCATGCGCTCGGGATAGACGCGCAGGTCGGCGAGCACCCCGGCCATCTTGCGGAGCATGTAGTGCAGCAGCGTGGTGGCGTCGGGAATGATCACCCTTTCCACCGAGGAGTGGGTGATGTCGCGCTCGTGCCAGAGGGCCACGTTCTCCATGGCCGCCAGCGCGTAGCCGCGCAGCACGCGTGCCGAGCCCGCGATGCGCTCGCAGATGATGGGGTTGCGCTTGTGGGGCATGGCCGACGAGCCGTGCTGGCCGGCGCCGAACGGCTCCTGCGCCTCGCGCAGCTCGGTGCGCTGGAGCGCCCGAATCTCCGTGGCCATCTTCTCCAGCGAGGCCGCGATCACCGCCAGCGTGGTGACGTACTGCGCGTGCCGGTCGCGCTGGATGATCTGGGTCGCCACCGCCGCCGGCGGCAGCCCCAGTCGCCGGCAGGCGCTCTCTTCGACCTCCGGTGGCACCGTGGCGTGTGTGCCCACCGCCCCGGCGATCTTGCCCACGGCCAACTGGGCGCCGGCCTGTTCCAGCC
>JACQTN010000374.1 GCA_016210785.1 Armatimonadota bacterium | reverse complement strand
GGGATCTCCAGGAACGCTTCCCGCAGGTCCACCCACACCGCCCGGTCCACGAAGGGGATGAGCAGGACGAGGCCGGGACCGCGGCGGCCGATGCTGCGGCCGAACCGGAAGACCACCAGGCGCTGGTACTCGCGCACGATCTTCACCGAGCCGGTGATGATCATGGCCGCCACGAACGCGGCAGCGACGAGAAAGATGAGGGAGCTGGTCAGCGCTGACATGTGACACCTCCCGGGCCGAACCCGGCGTTCCCTTCTCGTATAGGAGATTTCGGGCTCCCGCAGAAGGCTCCTCCCGCGGCCCCGCCCGTAGTATTATGGACGTGTGATGAACACGAACCGTCTTCCCCAAGTGTGCCGCGCCCTGGAGGGTGGGCTGATCGTCTCCTGCCAGGCCCGCCCGGAGAGCCCCCTGCACGGTCCCACCTTCATGGCCGCCATGGCCCGCGCCGCGGAGATCGGCGGGGCGGTGGGGCTGCGGGTCAACGGGCCGAACGACATCCGGGCCGTCCGCCGGGTCTCCCGCCTCCCCATCATCGGCATCCTCAAGGAGTACCACAAGGACTTCCCGGTCTACATCACGCCGACCTTCCGCGCCGCGGCCGCCGTGGTGGAAGCCGGTGCCCACATCGTCGCCCTCGACGCGACGCCGCGGCCGCGGCCCGGCGAGACCATCGACGTGTTGATCCGCCGCGTCCGCGAGGAGCTCCGCGTGCCGGTGATGGCCGACATCGTCACCCTCGAGGAGGGCGTGCGGGCGGCGGAGATGGGCGCGGACCTGGTGGCCACCACGCTCTCCGGCCACGCCGGGGGCGGGCCGCCGCCGGAGGGACCGGACATCGACCTGGCGGCGCGGCTCGCGGCCGCGGTGGCGACCCCAGTGATCGCGGAGGGGCGCTTCTGGACGCCGGAGCAGGTGGCGGAGGTCCTGCGGCGAGGTGCGTTTGCCGTCGTGATCGGCACCGCTATCACCAACCCGATCGAGATCACGCGCCGGTTTGCGGCGGCTACCCGGATCCGCACGAGAGCGGGCGGTGGCGGCGCCTGACCTGATCCTCGCCGTCGACGGCGGCGCTTCGTCCACCCGCTGCGCGATCGCCACGGCGCGCGGTGAGATCCTGGGGATGGGGCGCGCGGGCCCCATCGACTTCGTGTACGTCCGCGAGGGCAGGGCGCGCTTCCGCGCCGCGATCCAGGAGGCGGTAGCGCGGGCGACGGCAGCGGCGGGGACGCCGGGACCATTCCGGTACGCCGTGATGGGGCTCACCGGGATGGCCGGGGCCACGCGCGAAGCGGCCTACGCGGCGCGGGTCCTCCGGTCGTGCGCGCGCGTGCGGCGGGTCCGGGTGGAGGGCGACGTGGTGACCGCGTTCGCCGGGGCTACCGCCGGCGGGCCCGGCATCATGGTGTACGCCGGAACCGGCGCCATCGCCTACGGCCGCAATGCCCGCGGCGAGGAGACGCGGGCCGGCGGCTACGGGTGGCTGGTGGACGACGCGGGCGGCGGCTTTAGCATCGGGCAGGCGGCGCTGCGTGCCGCCATGCGCGCGGTGGATGGCCGCGGGCCCGCCACGGTGCTGACGCGGGACTTGGCCGGCGCGATGGGGGTGCCCATGGAGCCGGCGGCGCCGGAGGACAGCATCTTCCGCGACGGCGCCGTGGAGGAGATCACCGGGTTGTGGACAGCCGTCCGGGCGCGCGTCTACGGGCCGGAGGGCGGGCGCGCGTTTGTCGCCTCGCTGGTGCCGCTGGTGACCCGGGGCGCGGCGGCGGGCGATGCGGTCGCCCGCGGCATCCTGGCGGAGGCGGGCCGGGAACTGGGGACGCTGGCCGTGGCGGCGGCCAGGTCGCTCGGGATGCTGGAAGGACGGGTGGCGGTGGCGACGTCGGGGGGCGTGTTCCGGGCGGGTGAGTGGGTGGCGGGACCCATGCGGGAGGCACTGGCGCAGGGGCTGCCCGGCGGGTTCCTCACCGCGCCACGCTTTCCGCCCATCGTCGGCGCGGTGCTGCTGGCCTGCCGGGATCTGGGGGTGACGCCGGACGCCGCGGCACTGGATCGCCTGGCCGCCGCGGCGGCGCAGATCGGGGAATGAGGGCCGGGAGCGGTCGTCAAGACACTGCCTCGAAGGAGGGACGGGCATGCGCATCCGCACGATGCTGATCATCGCCGCCCTGGTGGCCGCGGCGCTGCCGCTGCAGGTGGCCGCCCAGCAGGAGACGCGGCTTACCTTCTGGAGCTGGCGCGTCGAGGACAAGTGGGCCTACGACGAGATGATCAAGGTCTTCGAATCCAAGAACCCCGGCATCCGCATCGAGTTCACGCCGTTCCGGGCCACCGAGTACAACACGGTGCTCTCCACCGCCATGCAGGCGGGGCGCGGTCCGGATATCATCCACCTGCGGGCCTACGGCGGCCTGGAGGAGTACGCGGCGCCGGGATTCCTGGTCTCTCTGGACGAGCGGGTGCCCGAACTGCGCAACTTTTCGCCCAGCGTGCTGATCGGGGCACGCAGCCGGCGCGACGGGCATCTGTACGGTGTGCCGTTCGCCACCCAGACGCTGGTGATCTTCTACAACACCAAGATCTTCCAGCGCTTCAACCTCAAAGAGCCGCGGGCGTGGGACGAGTTCATCACCGTGCTCCGCGCCCTCAAGGACCGCGGGGTGATCCCGCTGGCCAACGGCGCCAAGGAAGGGTGGACGCTGGAGATCGTCATGGGCGTGCTGGCGCCCAACTTCTACGGCGGCAACGACTTCTTCAACAAGGTCATGCGGGGCGACACCACCTTCAAGGATCCGCGGTTCACCGAGGCCCTGGGCAAGATGCTGGAGCTGCGGCCCTACATGCCCCAGGGCTTCATGGGCGTGGCCTACGCCGACATGCAGCAGCTCTTCATCAACGAGCAGGCGGCCATGTTCGTCGGCGGCATCTGGGAACTGGGGTTCTTTCAGAAGCAGAACCCCAACCTGCAACTGGACGTGATGCGCGGGCCGGCGCCCAGGGTGGACACGGTGCCGCTGGTCAGCAACTTCGCCGACGGCAACTACGGCATCAACGCCAGGACCCGCTACACGGACGCCGCGGTGAAGTTCATCCGGTTCACGGCCACCCGCGAGTTCGGCCAGATGTTCCACGACAAGCTGAAGCAGCTCTCCGCCGTGCCGGGCGTGCAGATCAAGGACCCCATCCTGAAGAAGGTGCAGCGGTGGGACCAGCACTCCACGCCCTACGTGATGCTGGTGGGCTTCCGCTGGCAGGCGCCCACGGGGTCCACGCTGATCCAGAGCGCGCTGCAAGGGATGCTGGCGGACCGGCTGACGCCGGCCCAGGTGGGCGACATC
>JACQTN010000386.1 GCA_016210785.1 Armatimonadota bacterium | reverse complement strand
TTCCACAACACGGCCGCGGTGGCCCCGGCTTCCCGTGCGATCTGGACCTCCAGGTCCACCGCCTCGTCGTGGCTCGCGGCGCGGTAGAAGCACCCGGCCACCTTCGACAATTCCTCGCCGAACGTCGCCACCCGTTCCTCGAAGGTGTCCGGACCTTCCAGCGGCGGAAACGGCGGCAGCGGCTGGGGCGCGCCGCTCCCCACCGCGTCCTTGGCCCGCCGGAGAATCTCGTCGCGCGCGCTCATGCTCCAGGGTACCTCTTACCCCTCTCCCGCCGGGGGAGAGGGATCAGAAGCTGAGTAGGTGGTGCACACCCGCGTCTCACCCTTGCACAAAGCGGCAGAGGCCAGGGTGAGGGGGGAGCTAGCCAGGAGGGCTGGACGCCTCTTCGAGCCGCCAGACACCCGCTTCCTCCAGGAACACGGTCTCGTGATCGCCGCGGGAGAAGAACTCCAGGAAGACCAGCTCGCTGTCGTCGTCCGCGTACACCTTGTGCACGTCGCCGTCGGCGATCCAGACCACGGTGCCGGGCGTCAGGGTGTACTCCCGCTCCCCGATCAGGATCTTGCCGCGGCCGCCCTGGATGATGAAGAAGTGCTCGGTGCCGCGGTGGTAGTGCAGCGGGGAGGTGCCGCCCGGTTCGTAGCGCAGCGTGTCCACGAGCAGCTCCACCGTGTCCACCAGCGCGCGGTTGATGATCACCCGCTTGTGCCGGCGGTCGTGCTCGGAACTCAGCTCGGGCAGGTCGTCCAGGTGGAAGACCTTGGATCCCTTGCCCTCGGGGACACCCCCGAGCTTCGCATCGACCAGTTGTGCGTGCGGGATCACGTCCGGGCTCACCGTTCGGTCCTGGGACATCGCCGTTCCCTCCCACACGCAGATGATGCTCGGACCCGAATCCGACCCCTCAGAATCCCCGCGGCACGAAGGAATGGAGCACGGCCGATCTCGCGCATCTCCGTCGACCTACCGTCATCGTGGACCCTTCTCTCCTGTTCCACAACGTTCATTTCAGTCGGATCTCAACTGCCGGCGCTAAACATCGATTTCCTTCTGCAGTTCGTCTCCAAGCGGGTGACCAATGCGCTTCCCAAAGTCCGCAGCAGGCTGCATGTAGTCAATCGCCGCCTGGTAGTTACCTTTGGACGCGGCGTAGCGGCCTAACACAATTCGCACATTCGCGGAACCGGACTGATCCCCGATGACCTCGAAAAGACCAGTGGCGTGCTCGAGCCGCTGGATGCCATTTTGCTCATCACCCGCCGCCAACGCTATGCGCCCGACGGCTAAGAATATGTTCGCCTCGCCCAGCTTATCGCCCACCTGCCGGTACAGCCCCAGCGCCTCGTTGTAGCTCTTCAGCGCCGCGTCCATCTCCTTACGGAAGTTCTGCACGTCGCCAATGGCCTGAAGCACGTTCGCCTCGCCCAGCTTATCGCCCACCTGCCGGTACAGCCCCAGCGCCTCGTTGTAGCTCTTCAGCGCCGCGTCTCGTTCGTCACGGAAGTTCTGCACGTCGCCAATGGCCTTCAGCACGTTCGCTTCCAATCGCCTCTCGCCGGCCAGGCGAGCGCCAACCAGGCCAGCCTGTAACCACTTCTCCTGGCCAGCCACGTAACGGAGACGAAGTGGCTGGCTCAGCGCGCTAACGTAACGGGCGATCAGCAACGGCTTCGCCTCGGGACGTTGGCTCAGCGACTCCAGAGCAGCCAGCAAGTTGAGCCAGTCGGCATCGAACGCCGGCCACTGATGCATCTGTAGCTGGTTATAGAACTCAGCAACCGGCAGCAGCGCTTCAATCCCTCGCCCGCGGCACGCGTCCACGTCATCGGCCGGCGCGCCGCGTAGCAACGCTCCAGCCTGGGCGCGGGCCAACTCCTGCAAACCTATCAGGTCACTGCCCGAACCGGGTTTCAGGGTATACCCCTGATCCGGCTGTCGCACGATATGACCAAACGCCGCCCCGGAGTGCAACTCGATCAACGCAAGATCGCGCAGGCGGGCAAGCGTGGCGCCGAAACGCGCGTCACCCCACCCACTGGCGGCCAGGAGCACCTCTCGGCGAGCAAACGGGGCAAACAGCGCACACAGTCCCAAGAGCCACCGGCCGTCCTCGCCCGCAGCCTGCAGGCTGCGGGCAAAGACATACTGGAAGACGTCGCCCCGTGCATTCCGGAGGTCGTCCAGCGCGGCATCCCAGGTGCGAGCGCTGCTGCTCACCTGAGCCACCACCAGCCGCATCGTCATCGGATGGCCGCCAGTCTTCTGGTACAATTCGCCGGCCCGCCGCCGGGTCAACCCGACGGGCTTCTCGCCGGCGTACCCGGCTATCAACAGCAGGGCATCTCTGGGAGTCATCCCCCGCACTTCAACCGTGTGCGTGTCCACAGCCAGGCCGTGGCGGCTGGTAGCGAGGCAACGCGCGTAGCGCGGCAGGTGATCCAGCAGATCCAGCAGCATCGGCGAGTCAGTCAGGGTTTCGAGGTTGTCAAGAACGAGTAACCTCCTCCGCGCATCGCCGAGTACGTTCAGCGTGGCCGCCAATATCTGAGCTGGCGCCTCATCACCCCTCGTCTGGATGCCGATTTTCCGGGCGAGCGCATGGATGAACTCGACCTCACCTGCCTCCGACAGGCGGGTTTCCCTAGCCGGTGTGTCCGCCGCCCGAGCATCTCCAGGTAGCTCGCGGTGGTCCAGCTCAGTACGCGAGACACCCGCAAGATGCGTGGCAACCTCCGGCGGCGGGACGACGTCACGCGCCGAGAGATAGACAACCTGGTCAAACCAACCCGCCCAGCGATGCGCCGCCTCGAAGGCGATGGCGGTCTTACCCATACCGCCCTCGCCGTGCAGCAACGTAACCCGCGCGCCGTCCTGCGGATCTATCCCGCGGGCCACCTTCACCAGTTCGCGTCGCCGGCCAACGAAATGCTCCGGCCGCGTCATCAACGGATCGATCGGCGGCCCTGGCAACGTGATGACCATCGCTCGCCCTGCTCCTTTAGCGGCGACGTCATACGGCCATCTCACGGCCTGGGACAGCGCGTCCACACACGCGAACAGCACCGGGGTGGCCCACTCCCATGGCGCAACGGCCGGCTCATCGGCCACGGCCCGGCGCCCGCCTGTCACCGCCTGATCTACCGGGGCACCGCGTCCCAGTTCCTCGTAGAGCCGACTGAAGAAGACGCGCGCGGCATCAACGCTGACGCTCTGCATCATGGCCAGAACAACCGGCACACCTGCCTCGACCAGCGTGAGTGCCACACCGCTCACCACGCCCGCGCGCCTGCCGGTGAGACACGATTGAAATACGGCGAACTGCAGGCGACGTCGGGCAAATCGCTCACGCAGCCAGTCGGTGTCGACCGTCCTGCCGGTCCCGTGGCGCGACTCGAGTAGTAACATGCCAACGGTGCCGTGGCCAACGAAGTGGAGCACATCGGCGTCTCCCAGCGCGAAGTCCAGATCCTCCGGCGAGACATGGAGGCGAAGGTTTATGTCCGCCGGAATCGGCCGGCCGTGGAGGCCCCGGAAGAGGTCGGCCTCGCGCTCGATATCGAGCACGTGCGGCTGGCGTGGATCATCCGGTTCGGCTTCCACCAGATTCCCGTCCACATCGGGCATGCGCTCGATTATGAGAGGGCTGGCCAGCACCGCCAGAATGTTCAGGCGGCCTCCACCGGGCTGTGCAGACGGCAGACGACCGGCGCCAGCCGCGTTGCGCACGACGCCCCTCGTGCGCGCCGCCCAGGAAGTTCCGTCGTGAAGCAACTCCCACGGAAGGTCAGTAAGGCGCAAAGTGTCCGACGAGTCACCCGGGGGCTCGTGAACAGTGAGGATGAGCGGATCGGAACCCTCGTGCCAGGCGTCTGCGAGCGGTCCGACGAAGACACGGTCGAACAACCGCCGGCCGAAGGAACGCAGCCATGCCGCATCCACGGTCTCGACCGCGCGCTGATAACCGGCGGGATCTACGGTGCGTTCGGGGTTGGCCACGGCTGCCAGCAGATCCCATTCCGCCTGAAACTCGGCAGCGTCCAACGGTGGGTCGAGCGGCAGGGTAGTTTCGCCGACGACCACGCGGTCCGCCGCGAGAAACAGGTTCACGTACGGCGCACCCACTGAATGGTTCGCGCGCAAGGGGTACCACGAGCAGCCCCAGGAATGACCGCCTGGCCACCCATTCCGATCACGCTCGTTTCCACTCGGACACGCCGCCTGGGGCCGTGGCCGGCGGACCGGCTACGCGCCTCTCAGTAGCTCCTCAATCCGCCCGCTCGTCGCGATGTCAATCAGCACCAGCGCGACGGCCTGCTCCCGATCGGCGCGGTCTGGCACCGCCAGCGTCTTGGCCAGCATCTTCTCGTGCTGCGTTCTCAGTTCAGGATCCTGCTGAGCCTGGATCAGGCTCCGCACCTGCTGCTCGAGGAAACCGACCGCGTACCTGCTCAACAGCCGCTCAGCCTTGCGGGCGCGACGATCGGCGTCCCAGACAAGCGCCTCGGTCTTGCAGTGGGTGAGGAGAGCCTCGTACAGCCGGCTGATGAGGTCAATGGAGGACCTTTGGAAGTCACCTTCCCGGCCGGTGTTGACCTTGAAAAAGGTCAGCGGGTTGCGCAAGAGAGTGGGATAGGTCGCCGCCACGACGACCGCCGTGGCGACGTCATTGCCGACGCCCAGAGCGAGCCGGGCCGCCAGATACAGCGCGACTGCAGCGCTAGCGTTCAAACCGAACAGCGCCAGGCCCCACCTGCTCCGCAGCACATCGCCGACGCTGCGGCGGAACGTGGCCATCAGTTCGAGGAGCGCCAGCACCAGGCTGCCCCCGACGACGATCAGGTAGGGCGGCCACATCAGCGCGCCGCGTGGCGATGACCGATGGCGGACCGAGCCTTGCTTGACAGAAAGTAGATTTCCTTCTCGTAGCCTTCCCGCTGCTGCACGTCCAGCCAGCCTTCTTCCTTCAACCTGCGCAGTTTCGGGCGCACCTGATCAGGCTGGGCCTGCAGGCGAAGAGCCAGCTGGATAGGCGTAGCCGCGCCGATCTGGTCCAGTTCCTCGACCAGTTGGAGATCTTCTTCTGAAAGCTCCGGCTGGTGTTCCCTGTGATCACCCATGGGCCGCCTCCTTCAGCCTGACACCGACTCTACGTGCCCATTCTAGCACGAAAGCTCCACTCGACGAAAACGCGTGTCTGCGGGTGCTTCACCGAAAGCGTCACCCCGGTGCGCCCTTCCCCGTTCGGCGTGGCAGCACTTCGGCGGACCTAAAACCGGACCTGGCTACCCTCATCCTGTGGGCCCGCCAGCACCTTCTCCAGCGGCGTGGGGGCCGCCGGGCGGTTCAGGTTGGACTGGGTCTCCCTTCAGCGGCTCACGCTGCCGGAGACCGGCGCGTCCAGCATCTGCGCGCCGCGGGCGGCCACCTCGGCGGGCCGCTAGCGCACCTCCCTCCAGCGCTCCCGGAAGCTCTTCGCCGGCGGCGCGGGGAAGTCCCGGCTCTGCGTCCACTGCGAGAAGGGAAACGGAAGGCTCGACACCTTGCCGTCGCGCTCGAACAGACGCAGCGCCCTGCGCATCAGTCTGCCGCCCAGCGCATAGCCGCCCGAGCGCTCCATGGCCCACTGCCACAGGCGGAAGGACCACCGCTCCGCCGCCGGCGCGTGGCCGGCGGCCACCGCCCGCGCCCGCAGCGTCACCAGGAGGCGAGGGATGTCGATCTTCACCGGGCAGACCTCGCCGCAGGCGCCGCACAGGCTGCTGGCAAAGGGGAGCTGCGCCGCCCGATCGATGCCCAGGTACAGCGGCGTGATCACCGCGCCGATGGGCCCGGAGTAGACCGACCCGTACGGGTGGCCGGCGGTGCGCTGGTAAACGGGACAGACGTTGAGACAGGCACCGCAGCGGATGCACTGCAGGGACTCACGCATCTCCGGATCGGCCAGGATGCGGGTGCGGCCGTTGTCCAGGATCACCAGGTGGAACTCGTCGGGGCCGTCCGCCTCCCCGGCCCGGCGCGGCCCGTTGATCAGCGACGCGTAGACCGGCATCGTCTGGCCCGTGGCGCTGCGCGCCAGCACCCGCATCAGCGTGATCAGGTCGGCCATGGTGGGGATGACCTTCTCCATCCCCATCACGGCCACGTGCACCTTTGGCAGCGACGTGGTGAGGCGGGCATTGCCCTCGTTCTCCACCACCACGATGGTGCCGGTCTCCGCCACGCCGAAGTTGACGCCGCTGATGCCCATGCCGGCCTGGAGGAAGCGGTGCCGCAGGGCGGTGCGCGCGGCCATGGTGAGTTGCTCGGGCTGGTCGTAGCGGGGGATCCCCAGGTGCTGCGAGAAAACCTCGGCCACCTGCTCCTTGGTCTTGTGGATCGCGGGCCCCAGGATGTGGCCGGGCTTCTCCCCGATCAACTGGAGGATGAACTCGCCCAGGTCGGTCTCCGTGACCTGGATCCCGTCGTGCTCGAGGACGTGGTTCAGCTCGATCTCCTCCGTGGTCATGGACTTGCTCTTGACCACGGTGCGCACGCCGTGCCGGCGGGCGATGTCGAGGATGATACCGCAGGCCTCCGCCCCGTCGCGGGCCCAGTGCACGTGACCTCCGGTCGCCCGGACCTCCGCCTCCAGTTGCTCCAGGTAATAGGGAAGATGCGCCAGCGCGTGCGCCTTGATCTGGCGCGCCCGCTCCCGCAGGGCCTCCC
>JACQTN010000385.1 GCA_016210785.1 Armatimonadota bacterium | reverse complement strand
GGTGGTGGATCCCGATCCTGGCGGCGGCAGGCGGCCGGCAGCTGCCGAGCTGTTCACCGTGGTCCTCGGGTTTGGCCCCACGGCGGACGCTGCCATGGCCACGGCCCTGGGCACCCTGGCCAAACCCTACGCCAGGGTCGAGGCCGCCTACGTCGCCGGCTGGCGATCGTATCTCGATGCGCTGCCTCTGGAGCGCCTCAGCCCGGTCAGCGGCGATGAGGGCCGGCTGGCACGCACCAGCGCCGTGGTGCTGGCCACTCATGAGGACAAGCTCCACCCGGGGGCGCATATCGCCTCCCTCTCCATCCCGTGGGGAGAGCAGGTTCCCGCACAGACGGGCGGCTACCACCTGGTCTGGCCGCGGGACCTGTACCACATCGCCACGGCCCGGCTGGCCCTGGGAGATGCGGCCGCGGCCCGGCGGACGCTCGCCTATCTGGCGGCCACCCAGCGGCCTGACGGTTCGTGGCCGCAGAACTTCTGGGTGGACGGGACCCCGTACTGGACCGGCCTCCAGCTCGACGAGGTGGCCTTCCCGGTCATCCTGGCCTGGCGGCTGCGGGACGCCAACGTGCTGGATGGCTTCGACCCGTGGCCCATGGTGCGCCGGGCGGCGCTCTTTGTCGCGAAGCACGGACCGGTCACCCCTCAGGAGCGGTGGGAGGAGAACGCCGGCTACTCGCCCAGCACCCTGGCGGTGGAGACCGCCGCCCTGGTCTGCGCCGCGGAGTTTGCCGCAGCCGCCGGCGAAAAGGCGCTGGTCCGGTATTTCCTTGACGTCGCCGACGCCTGGGCCACACGCATGGAGGACTGGACGTTCACGCGCTGCGGTGAGCTGCTGGCCGGGCACAGTGAGTATTACGAGCGCATCGCCTCGCTGCGGCCTGAGGACCTGGACCGGTCCGGCACAGAGTGCCGGGTCTTCCTGCCCATCCGCAACCGGCCGGGTGATCCCCAGGTCTCCCAGTGCTGCCTGGTGGACCCCTCATTTCTGGATCTTGTGCGGTATGGGCTGCGGGCTCCCAGGGACCCGCACGTGGGCGAGACCCTGCCGGTGGTGGACGCGCTGCTCCTGGTTGAGACTCCGTGCGGGCCGGCTTGGCGCCGCTACAACGGCGACGGGTACGGGGAGCACGAGGACGGCACCCCGTATGACGGCACCGGCGTGGGCCGGCCCTGGCCCCTCCTGACCGGTGAGCGGGCCCATTATGAGGTGGGGGCCCGCCGTCAAAAGGCCGCGGAGCGGTTGCGGGCAGCCCTGGAATGCTTTGCCAATGAGGGCGGGATGCTGCCGGAGCAGGTGTGGGACGGGGAGGATGTCCCCGAGCGCCAGCTGTCCAGAGGCCGTGGCACCGGTTCCGCCACACCCCCTGGCCTGGGCCCACGCGGAGTATGTCAAACTGCTCCGCTCGCTGGCCGACGGGCGGGTCTTCGACCGCATCGAGCCGGTGCATGCACGCTACGTGCGGCGGCGGGTGCGCTCGGACCTGGTGATCTGCAAGTTCAACCATAAGGTGCGCGCCATCGCGGCCCACCAGCGGCTGCGCCTGGAGGTGCATGCCCCGGCCGAGCTGCACTGGTCCGCCGACGAGTGGGCGACCGTGCACCACGAGCCGATGGAGGAGATTGCCCCCGGCGTGTGGGCGCGTGAATTTCCCTCCGGCGTCTTCGCTCCGGGCCGGGCGCTGCGCTTTACGTACTACTGGCCGGGGGACGGACGGTGGGAGGGAAGAGATTTCTTGATCAGTGTCGTGTGAAGCCTCGTCCGGATTTACAGCTCACCCATCTGGCCTGATCAACACCGCGCTTCGCCTGGCCGACGGATTGGGCGGCTGAGCCCGCGGCCGGCGGATCGCGGTACTCTCGCTTCCCCTCTCCGAACGGCGGTCTACGCCTCGCCCACCCCGCGCGGACCATCGATGCCCGTGGTTTTCTTGCCGGATGAACCAAGGGCATGAGTCCTTCCGTTATCGCCTCCCGGATGTCGCCGGTGGGTTCTTCCCGGCTCCAGCCAGGAGCCTGTCCGGGGCCGCGCGCGGCCCCGGCACGGGGCAACCGGCGGCTAACCGTGGTTCTTAACAGGGTGGGCCTGTGGCCATGAAGAGCCCGGGATCATGCCGGTGGATATGACGCCTCTCGCTCCATCCGTGGAGCCGGATGAGTCTCGAATGTTGCGGTGGCCATGCCGGCCCCCGAAGGCCAACGCACCTCACGCTCGGTGAGCCCGCAGACGGAGGTCGCAAACCTGTGAGAGTAGAGTTCGTCTTCCGCTCCCATTATCAACCCGATGCCCGATCCGTCAGCCTGGTCGGGGATTTCAACGGGTGGGACGTCACGGCCACCCCGATGGAGCCCGGCCTGGACGGGTCCTGGCGGATCACCGTCGACCTTCCTCCGGGAGAGCATCAGTACAAGTTCCACGTGGACGGGACTTGGTGGAACGACCCGCATGATCACAAGCGGGTGCCGAACCCCTGGGGGTCGGAGAACTCCGTGGTCGTCGTCCCGGGCGACACGTGAGATCCACAGAAACATCGTCGCAGCCGGTGGAAGCGCAGGAAGGCCTCGCCCGCTTCGATGCTGGGTAGCTTCAACCGATTCAATGCCGCGGTCTCCGTGCCTGTCTTTGTTGTCACACGCGCCAAGCTCGCGCGAGGCTTCCGCGATGTGAGCGGACAGGAAAGGTTTGACCGGACGCCAATCACGGTATAGAGTATTACTAAATACGCAGAAGCGAATATACTCCCTAAGTTCGCTGAAGGCCCTCGTCGGGGACGACAGTTTTCAGCGACAGCATTGACGGGATGGCGCGCTCACGCATGCGAACAGCGACCCTCGGCGTGGACCTGGGCGGGACAAAGGTGGAGACGGCGATCGTCGACGACGTCGGCAACATCCTGGCCGCCCATCGCCGCCCCACTCATGCCGGCAAAGGCGCTGCCGGGATCATCGCCGACATCGTGGCCTGCGCGCGTGACTGCCTGGGCGAAGCGTCGCGTGCGGCGGAGGCCCTGGGCATCGGTGTGGCCGGGCAGGTGGACGCGGCAACCGGTACCGTCCGCTTCGCCCCCAACCTGGGCTGGCGGGATGTACCCCTGCGGGCCGAGCTGGAGCAGGCCCTGGCCCTGCGGGTCGTGGTGACGAATGACGTGCGGGCGGCCACGTGGGGCGAGTGGCAGCACGGTGCAGGACGGGGCGTCGACGACCTGGTCTGCGTGTTCGTCGGGACAGGGGTCGGCGGCGGTATTGTCAGCGGCGGGCGGATGCTGGAGGGGTGCAGCGGCAGCGCGGGTGAGGTCGGGCACATGACCATCGTGGCCGGGGGCCGGCGCTGCCGCTGTCCGAACCGGGGCTGCCTGGAGGCGTACGCGGGCGGCTGGGCTATCGCCGAGCGCGCCCAGGAAGCGGTGCGCGCAGACCTCCGGGCCGGAGGCACGCTCGTGGCCCTGGCGGGAGACGTTCAAAACATCACCGCGGCCAGCGTGGCGCAGGCCTACCGGCAGGGTGACCCGCTGAGCTGCCACCTGGTGGCGGAGACAGGCCGGTACCTGGCGGCCGGCATGGTGGGGATTGTTAACGCCTTCAACCCCTGCCTGCTCATCCTGGGCGGTGGCGTGATCGAGGGCCTGCCCGAGCTGATTCCCCTTGTAGAGCGAGAGATCCGGGCGCGGGCGCTCGGCGCTGCCGTCGAACCCTTGCGCGTCGTCAAAGCTGCTCTGGGCGGTGACGCCGGGGTTGTCGGGGCCGCGGTCCTGGCCCAGAAAACACTCGTCGGGGAGTACACATGACTCTCCCGTTAAGGTCATTCGGTCTCTTGGGGTGGCTCACGCTCCCGGAAGTGATGCACGAGCAGCTTGATGAGCTGGCGGCGTTCGCCGCCGCGGTCGTGGCCGACGGCATCCGCCACGTGGTCCTGCTGGGGATGGGCGGCTCCAGCCTGGCCCCGGAGGTCTTCCAGCGGACCTTTGGGCACGCCGCAGGGTATCCCGAGCTCCTCGTGCTGGACAGCACCCACCCGGCGGCGGTGCGGGCGATCGAAGCGCGGATCGGCCTGCGCGACACGTTATTCGTGGTGTCCAGCAAGTCGGGCACGACCACCGAGACGCTGTCGCTGTTCCGCTACTTCTGGCATAGGGTCGGCGCGGTCACGGACGCCCCGGGCCGTCACGTTGTCGCCATCACTGACCCCGGGACGCCGCTCGAGCGCCTGGCCCGGGAGCGCGGCTTCCGGCGCACCTGCCTGGCGCCACCAGACGTGGGGGGACGCTACGCGGCCCTCACGGTCTTCGGACTGGTCCCCGCGGCCCTCATCGGTATGGACGTGCACCGCCTCCTGGACCGCGTCTGGACTATGGCCGAGGCCTGCGCCTTCTGCATCCCGGCGCCCGTCAATGCGTGCCTGGCGTTGGGTGCCGCCCTGGGTGAGCTGGCTCTGGCCGGGCGCAATAAGGTCACCTTCCTGGCCTCGCGCTCGCTGGCGGCCCTGCCGGACTGGATCGAGCAACTGATTGCGGAGAGTACCGGGAAAGATGGCAGGGGGATCGTCCCGGTCGTTGGGGAGCCGCTGGGCACTTTGGACGTCTACGGGGCTGATCGTGTGTTTGCGCTCCTCCTGCTGGAGCAGGACGATGATTGCGGGGAACTGGACGGATGCATCGGCCGCCTGCAAGAGCACGGCCATCCGGTGGTGTCCATCAGGCTGAGCGAGAAGACTGACCTTGGCCAGGAGTTCTTCCGCTGGGAAGTGGCGGTGGCCGCCGCCGGCGCGGTGCTCGGCATCCATCCCTTTAACCAACCGGACGTGGAGCTGGCCAAAGAGCTGGCGCGCCAGGTGATGGCGCAGCAGGACCCGGCCAGCGCGCGGGCAGCCGGGATGGAGAAACATACGCTGGCTGGCGAGGAGGGCGACACCGTCCCGGCCGCAGACACCGGTGCCCTGGTCAGGGCGCTGCGCGGCTGGACCGCTGAGGCCCGCACGGGCGACTACGTGGCATTGCAGGCGTACCTGGCGCCGGCACCGGAGACGACCGCCGCGCTCCGGCGCCTCCAGGTGACGTTGCGAGACCGCCTGCGGGTAGCGACGACGCGGGGGTACGGGCCGCGCTTCCTTCACTCCACGGGGCAGCTGCATAAGGGCGGGCCGAATACGGGCCTGTTCCTGCAACTGGTGGACGACCCGGGTGATGACCTCCCGATCCCCGAGACCACCGACACCTTCGGCGCCCTGATCCGCGCCCAGGCCCTCGGGGACTACCTGGCCCTGCGCCGGCGCGGCCGGAGGGTGCTGCGCGTTGACCTCGGGCGGGATGTGCCGGGCGGGCTGGCCAGGATTGCGGAGGCGCTCCATGCCTGAGGTCACGGCGCTGTTCTGGGATGTGGGCGGCGTGCTGCTGACCAACGGCTGGGACCGGGCGTCCCGTCGCGAAGCCGTCCGGACATTCGGCCTGGACCGGGAGGAGTTCGGGGACCGGCACGATCTGGCCAGCCCCGCCTTCGAGACCGGGCGCCTCACCCTGGACGAGTACCTGACCCGCACAGTCTTCCACCGGTCCCGCCCCTTCACCATGGAGGAGTTCACGGCGTTCATGTTCGCGCAGTCCCGGCCGAATGCCGAGCCGCTGGCTCTCGTCGAGCGGCTGGCGCGGTCGGGCCGGTACCTGCTGGCCACGCTGAACAACGAGTCTCTGCCCCTGAACCTGTACCGCATCGAGCAGTTCGGCCTGCGCCAGTATTTCAGCGTCTTCTTCAGCTCCTGCTTCCTGGGCGTGCGGAAACCGGAGGAGGCTATCTACCGCCTGGCGCTTCAGTTGACGCAGCGGGCTCCCGAGGAATGCCTGTTCATCGACGACCGGGCCCTCAATCTGGAATGCGCCCGGCAGTGCGGGATGCAGACGATCCACTACCGGGACCCGGCGCAGCTGCGGGACGCCCTCAGGCACGCCGGCGTACACATCGACGACGCCTGACAGTGGAGGTGCACCATGGAGCTGGGCATGATCGGCCTGGGGCGCATGGGGGCCAACATGACGGAGCGCCTCTTGCGCGGCGGCCACCGCGTGGTGGGCCACGACCGCAGCCCGGAGGCGGTGCAGCGGGTGGTGGCCAGGGGCGCCGCGGGGGCCCAGTCGCTGCCGCGCCTGGTGGAGCAGTTAGCACCGCCGCGGGCGGTATGGCTGATGGTCCCCGCCGGCGATCCGGTGGACCAGACGATCCAGGCCCTGGTCCCGCTGCTCGCCCCCGGTGATGTGATCGTGGAAGGCGGCAACTCCAACTACAAAGACACCGTCCGCCGGGCCGGCGCGCTCAAGGCGCAGGGGTTGCACCTCGTCGACGTCGGGACCAGCGGCGGCATCTGGGGCCTCACCGAGGGCTACAGCCTGATGGTCGGCGGAGAGGGCGCGGTCGTCCAGCGGCTCGTCCCGATCTTTCAGGCGCTGGCACCGGCGCCAGACCGGGGCTGGGGCCACGTGGGGCCGAGCGGCGCCGGGCACTTCGTGAAGATGGTGCACAACGGCATCGAGTACGGCCTGATGCAGGCGTACGCCGAGGGCTTCGCGATCATGAAGCGCAGGGCCGAGTTCGGACTGGATCTCTACCAGAT
>JACQTN010000389.1 GCA_016210785.1 Armatimonadota bacterium | reverse complement strand
GGTCAGCACCGGGCGGGAGTATTTCCGGGAGGCGCCCCACACCGTGATCTTTCCGGGCCTGGCCATCTTTCTCACCGTGCTGGCGTTCAACTTCCTGGGGGATATCCTGAGCGACGCGCTCGACCCTCGCCTGCGTGAGTGAACCCCGGAGTGTCGGGAGGGATTCGCATGGAGGTGATTCTGGGCAGGACGGTCTACACCACTCTGGAAGAGATCGCGCATCCCCGTCACACGGCGCTGCTGGTCATCGACATGCAAAATGACTGGTGTGCCGACGGCGGGGCCGCACACCGGAACGGCCACGACATCGGTCTCATCAAAGGGATCCTCCCCACCCTGGCCCGCCTGATCGCGGCAGCCTGGCAGCGTGGCGTGCCCGTCGTCTATACCCAGCACACGCAGTTTCCCGATGGCCGGTCGGACTCCGGCGCCTGGCTGCGCTTTCTCAAGGTGCGCCGGCGATGGGTCCACGAACCCGGCCTGTACGGTTCCTGGGGCTGGCAGATTGCAGCGGAGCTCCAGCCGCGGCCGGAGGATGTCGTGGTGCTCAAACACCGGAACAGCGGGTTTGTGGGCACCAACCTGGATCTGGTGCTGCGCTCGGCGGGGATCCAGGCCCTCGTCATCACCGGTGTGGCCACCTCCGGCTGCGTGGAGTCCACGGCGCGGGACGCCATGTACTACGACTACTACACGGTGATCCCACGGGACTGCGTCGCCAGTTTTACCGCGGAGGTGCAGGAGACGGCTCTGTGGCTCATGGAGATGCGGTTCGACGTCGTGAACGCCCGGGACGTTGAGGAGGTCTGGCGGAGCGTGTGAGGAGGACCGTCCGGATCATGTCCGGATCTGACAGACGCGGCACGACCCAGCAGCGACGTAGAGCCCGCACCCGTGATGCGCACCGGGGCACGCCCGGCTCCTCAACGTGGCTGGTGGTCGCCTGGTCCGGTCGGATACCCCCGGGCCGCCAGCACGGCCAGGACGCGCTGGAGCTCGTTGTAGGCGATCATGTACCCCTCGTCGACCGACAGCCCTGGTTTGTTGTAGATCTGGTCGGCCCCGAGGGCCACGGCGATGTGCACTGTCATCCTGCTCGCATGGTCGGTTTCATTGCAAGTACCACCCAGAAAGGCGCACACGCCGTGCCGGTGACAGGCCAGCACCGCGGCAATGGACTGGGTAACCCCGCCCAGGTCCGGCATCTTGACCTGAATCATGTGCGCGGCGCGGGCCTCGGCGAAGGCCTGGATATCGGCCAGTGTGTTGGCGAATTCGTCCGCCACCACCCAGATGTGGCTGCCCCGTTGTTCCAGCGCCGCTACCAGCGCCGCCATCCGGCGCAGCACGTCCGCCTGGCTCTCCCCGAACAACGGGGCCTCGATCTGCAGGCGATGGGGACGTGCCTCTGCCTCCAGCTCGATCAGGAAATCCGCCACGGCGACCGGGTCATGGTCGAACAACTCCCCGGCCGTCCCATAGAGGTCGAGGTGAAAGACGGGGCGGTAGCCCGGTGGCCCGAAGCAGGCGACGCGCTCCCGGAGCCAGCGCACGTAGGTTCGCAGCGCTTCCCCGCGGGGCCCGAGGGCACGGACGTGCGTGAAGTTGCCGTGTGGGATAACCGGCACCTGTTTCATGATCATCTTGTCGGCGCCGAGATACCGGTCATCCCCCGATTGTGCGCAGATCGGGACCAGCCGGGGTCGCAGGCTCACCCCGTATTCCTCGGCCACGATCTCGGCCACGGCGCGCCGGCGAGCCAGCGCGGTCGCATGGAGCAGCGCCTGAGAGAGACCGTAACGGAGGGCGGTGTGCAGGGGGTGCGGGCCTGTGCCCCACTCGGCCTCGCAGGCCTCGGCGAGGGGACGAAACCGGCGCACGTCGCGCCCCACCAGGGCCGGCGCCAGATCTCGTTCGACCTGTGCCGCGGCGGTCTCGGCCCGAAAGACCGGATCCCGTCCCCCGTACCCGCTGTACACGACAGAAACGCAGTCGCCCTGCGCCACCTGTCTGTCAGACAGGAGCAGCAGGATCGACAGCACCTCGGCCGGCTCCCGGATGCGGGTGAACCCCGGCGTCACCGGGCTCCCCGTCAGGAACATGCCGTCCGGCACGGCGCGGCCCGCCTTGACGGCCTGGAGGTCATCGACGTAGAAGCCTCCGAAGCCGGAGACCGCGAGCACCTGCTGGATGACCACCGGTTCCTCCGTTGGCATGCTGTGCATCACCCTATGGGCGGGAGGATTGGGGTTCACCCCCTGTGTTCTGCCCGCGTGTCCCGGTCCACAACGACGCGCGCATCGGTTGTGTCACAGGCAGGCGTCCCGCCTTGCCTCAGGCACACGAGGCTGTCGTGCTGACGGGCCCGAGTTCGCTGCGTGCTATCCAGTCTTCGCGAGGGAGGCGCGCACGACCTGTATCGCCATACGCCCCGAAGGTCCGCTGGCCGGATGCCTCTGACACCATCGCCGCATCGGGAGGAGGTGACCGCATACTTCCGGAATAGGCGGGTAGGCACAATGAGCAAGGGGGAGGAGACCCATGGTTGATGCACAAGGGCATCGGAAAATTCTCATCATTGCCGTGATCTTCCTGGCTGCTGTGTTGGCTGTCCCGGGGGTTCCCTCTGTTGCGCAAACGCGCGGAGGAGAGCTGCGGCTGGGCCTGCAAAGTGAACCCCTGGGCCTGGATCCTCACCTCGACACCAACAAGACCTCGATCAACTACATCGAGCACCTCTACAGCGGCTTGGTGCAGCTTGACGCAAAGCTCAACCCCGTTCCTGACCTCGCCACCGCATGGAAGCAGCACAATCCCACCACCTACGAGTTCACGCTCCGGCGGGGTGTGAAGTTCCATAGCGGGCGGGAGCTCACATCGGAAGACGTCAAGTACACCTTCCAACGAGCTGTCGACCCGACCGTCAAGTCGGCGAAGGCCGATTACTTCAGGCCGATCAAGGAAATCCAGACGCCCGATCCCTACACGGTCCGAATCATTCTCGCCCAGCCTTTCGCGCCGTTCCTCACCTACCTGGCCATGCCCGGCACAGCAGGGATCGTGGCCAAGGAGACTGTGGAAAGGCACGGGAACCTCAAGCGGGTGGCCAACGGCACGGGGCCATTCATGTTCGAGGAGTGGGCTCCGGG
>JACQTN010000376.1 GCA_016210785.1 Armatimonadota bacterium | reverse complement strand
GGGCCATCACGGTCCGGTCACCTCGCCGCCGCCGGTCCACCTGGTTGCGCCGCTGCCGCCCGCGGTACCAACCGCCAGCGCGCCGGACGCGGCGTCCTCCCCGGACCGGGCGTTGCCCGCGGGACGCGTCAGGGCGCGGACGGCGAAATCGCCAAAGTGGTTGGCGATCTCCGTACCGGAGAGACGGCCGTCGGGGTGGTACCAGCGGACCACCCAGTTGGCCATGCCCAGCACGGCGAAGCCGGCCAGCCGCACGTTTGTCGACGAGAACTCGCCGCGGGCGATGCCGTCTTCCACGATCCGCCGGAAGTAGTACTCGTACTCGTCGCGCCGCGCCACGTAGGCCTGGCGGTGCTCCGGCGCCAGCGCGCGCCCCTCCTCGATGAAGCAGGCCACGTTGTCGCGGTCCTCGATCAGGTTGATGATGTGGTGGGCCACGGCCGCCCTCAGCCGTGCCGCGGCCGGTCGATCGGACAGGGCGATCTCCCGCAGGCCGCAGACGGCGCGGTCCACGGTGTAGGCCAGGATCTCGAAGAGCAAGGTCTGCTTGTTGGAGAAGTGATGGTAGAGGCTGCTCTTCCCGACGCCCACGGCCTGGGCGATCTCCCGCATGCTGGTGGCCTTGAATCCCTTCTGCCGGAACAGGCTCGCCGCGGCCTTCAGGATTCTGGCCCGCGTGGCGCGGTCGTTATGTGGCGGTGTGCGCAGGACTGTCGTCATCGGTTTCTCCGCTCCCGCAAACCTCTCCGCTCTCGCCGGTCACGCCCCGGCTCGGGCGAGCTCGATCCCCGCGCCGATCGCCGCGAGATTCACCGCCGCCGTTCCCCGGGGGGAGCCGGCGGCGACCGCCTGCTCCAGGGCGTCGCGGCCCACCACAGGAGAGACCGCGATGATGACGCCGAGGGCCACCATGTTGGCAGTGAGAACCTCCTTCACCACGTCGCGGGCGGTGGCCACCATGGGAAGCACGACGCACCGGAAGTCGCCGCACGGAAGGTCCCGCACGCGTCCCAGATCCGCCACCAGGAGGCCGCCGGGCCGGATCGCCCGCCAGTGGCCGTCGCAGGCCTGCTGGGTGAGGGCCAGCAGGACATGAGGCGTGCGCACCCGCGGGTAGTCGATGGCGTCTTCGCTGATGATCACGTCGGAGACGCTGCCGCCGCCGCGGGACTCCGGCCCGTAGGACTGGGCGTGGACGACGTTGCGGCCCTCGCGCATGGCCGCCTCCGCCAGGATCACACCGGCCAGGCCCATACCCTGGCCTCCCGCACCCGCCAGCCGCACCTCGCAGCACCGGTTCATCCCCGTGCGCCTCCGGACGCGGCCCGCAGCGCCTCCGTCAATTCGGGTCGCTCCTCGCGGTGCAGGATGCCGAAGGCAAGACCCGGTCGGACCTGCCCGCCCGCGGCAGCCCCCGCGCCCTCTTCTCGCACGGGCAGAAACGTCTTGCGCGCCAGGCGGTCCGCCACGGCCTCGGGGAGCCGCCCCTGGGCCAGCAGCATCTCCGCCCCGGTGCCCAACCGGTTGTAGCGCCCGTAGTACTCGGGGCACTCAGTCAGGACCTCAACGAAGGCAAACCCTTTATGCGCCAGCGCCTGCGCCATGATGTCCTGCAGCGGCACCGGCGCCAGCGTCATGCCGCGCGCCACGAACGTGGCACCGGCCGCGGTGAGCAGCCGGCAGGCGTCAAAGGCGGGCTCCAGGTTGCCGTACGGCGTGGTGGCCGTGCGCTGGAAGGAGGGCGTGGTGGGCGCCAGCTGGCCGCCGGTCATGCCGTAGACCTGGTTATTGAACAAGACGCAGAGGAGACCGATGTTGCGGCGGGCGGCGTGGATGAGGTGGTTGCCGCCGATGGCCAGGCCGTCACCGTCCCCCGTGAGCACGATCACCGCCAGCTCGGGCCGCGCCAGCTTGAGGCCCGTGGCGAAGGCCGGCGCGCGCCCGTGGGTCGTGTGGAGCGTGCAGAAGTCCACGTAGCCGACCAGGCGGCTCGAGCATCCGATGCCCGCCACCATCGCCACCTGGTCCGGGTCGACGCCCCGGCCCGCAAGGGCGCGCAGCAGCGCGCCCAGGACGATGCCGTGCCCGCACCCCGGGCACAGGATGTGCGGCATCATCTCCTGCCGCAGGTATCGCCGGTACTCGGAGGCTGTCCGGTGATCGGCTGGCATGGGCACCCTCAACCGTGCGACGTTCCGGCCCCCGCGCCCCGGCGGCTGGCGGTTTCCACCGCCGCCAGGATTTCCTCGGGCGCGATCGGCTCGCCATCGGCCCGCAGGCACCCCACGACCTCTGCCTGGCCGCGGCTGGCCCGCGCCACCTCGTGGATCATCTGGCCCAGGTTCATCTCCGCCACGACCACGGCACGCACATGGGCCGCCACCGCGCAGACCTCGTCGTCGGGAAACGGCCACAGGGCGCGCGGACGGAAGAACCCCGCCTTGATGCCCTGCGCTCGCGCGGCGCGCACGGCCTCGCGGGCCGCGCGCCCGGCGATGCCGTAGGCGAAGACGGCGATCTCCGCGTCGTCCATCAGCAGCCGTTCCGCGGGGGGCAGCAGGCGGCGGTGGCGCTCCGCCTTCCCCTGCACGCGGCGCTGCATCGACCCGATCACGGCCGGGTCCTGCGTGGGGAAGCCGCGCTCGTCGTGGGCCAGCCCGGTCACGTGGAAGCGATACCCGGTCCCGAACTCGGCCAGCGGCGGGATCTTCCCATCCGCGGCCGCGTAGGGGCGGTAGGCCTCCACGGACCCCGCCGGGCGCCGCCGCTGCTGGACCGGCAGCCCGCCCGCGGGGGGCATCACGACCCGCTCCCGCAGGTGGGCAATCACTTCGTCGTAGAGAAGGATCACCGGGGTGCGCAGTTGCTCGGCCAGGTTGAACGCGCCCACGGTGAGATCGAAGACCTCCTGGCTGCTGGCCGGAGCCAGCACCACCGCCGGGTGGTCCCCATGGGTGCCCCAGCGGGCCTGCATCACGTCCGCCTGCGACGGCGAGGTGGGCAGACCCGTGCTGGGGCCTCCCCGCATGACGTCTACGATGACGCACGGGATCTCGGCGTGGCAGGCGAACCCCACGTGCTCCTGCATGAGGGAGAATCCCGGACCGCTGGTGGCGGTCATCGCCTTCATCCCGCCCAGCGACGCGCCGATCACCGCGGCCAGCGAGGCGATCTCATCCTCCATCTGGATGAAGACGCCGCCCATCCGCGGCAGCAGGGCGGCCATGGCCTCGGCGATCTCCGATGAGGGCGTGATGGGGTACCCGGCAAAGAAACGGCATCCCGCCGCGATCGCCCCGCGGGCACACGCCTGGTTGCCCTGGAGCAGGCTGACCTCCGGTGGCACCGCACGGTCCCCCGCGCTCATGCCATCACCCTCACGGTGTCCGGCACCGGTGCGGCTGTCGCCTCTCCCGCGCTCATTCCGTCCTCCTCGCAGTGTCGGGCAGGACCGGCGCCACGCCGCGCACCGCGATAGCAAAGTCCGGGCACAGCCACTCGCACAGCCGGCACCCGGTGCAGGCGGCGGCGTCGATCACCTCCACCCGCTCGCGGCCGTTCAGGCGCAGGCAGTGCTCCGGGCACACCCGCACGCAGATGTCGCATCCCTTGCACCAGCCATCCACGACATCGATCAGGAACGCGGTGGCCCCATCGCGCGAAGATGGCCTGGCCTGGACGGGCCGGCGCGATCCATCCACGGGTGCGGTGTCTCGGGGGAAGGTGAGGCGGCGGCCCTCCTGGTACGCCCGCAGGTTGATCTCCACGGTGGACGCGGGGACCGTGGCCGCGATGGCCTCCTGCCAGGCGGCGTCGGGGAGGTCCAGGCGGGACGCCAGCACGCCCAGCAGGATCGTGTTGGCGACCTTCTGGTGCTTCAACCGCCGGGCCAGTGCCCGCGCGTTGCACGCCAGAACCTCGCCCGCGCGGCCCCGGAGGCGCGCCACGTCGACCTCGGGATAGCCCGGCGTCCAGCCGCGCCGGTCCCGGCAGGCGGCGGGCGGCACCACCGCCTCGGTGTTGATGATGAGGACGCCCCCATCGCGCAGGTAGGGCAGCCAGCGGAGCCCCTCCGCCCACTCGAATGCCACCAGGACGTCGGCGCCCCCCTCTTCCACCAGCGGGCTATGGACGCGGGGCCCGTACCGGATGTGGCTGTACACGGCGCCCCCGCGCTGCGCCATCCCGTGCACCTCGCTCTTCTTCACGTCCATCCCGGCGCGCAGGCACGCCGAGGCCACGATGGTGCCGGCCAGGATGACGCCCTGACCGCCGACGCCGACCAGCAGGAGGCTGCGCACGTCACTCATGCGCCACCTCGGCCGGGGCCGCGCCGTGAGCGCGGGGCCCCGGCGCCTCGGCGATCGGCACGATGGCCTGCGTGGGACAGATCTGCGCGCACACCGTGCACCCGGTGCAGGCCGGGCCATCGATGGCCACCCTGCGCCGGCCCTCATACCAGCCGTCGGTCCATGCAATCGCCGGACACCCCAGGTTCATGCACGCCTGGCAGGCGGTGCACGCGTCCTCGATGACGCGGAACGGGGCGTCCCTGATCTTCACCGGCGCCTCCACGCAGGGCCGGTTGGTGATCACCACCGAGACGCCGCGGTGCGCCGTCGCGGCGCACCGCGCCTGCGACGTCGCACCGACGTCGTAAGGATCCACCACCTGCACGTGGTCCACGCCCAGCGCCCCGCAGAGCCTGGCCAGATCCACCGCCCGCGTCTCGGTCCCCTGCAGCGTGACGCCGGTGCCCGGGTGCGGCTGTCCTCCCGTCATGGCCGTGGTGCCGTTGTCCAGGATGAGCACTGTGACGGGCGTGCGGATGTACACGGCGTCGATGAGCCCGGGGATGCCGGCGTGCAGGAACGTGGAGTCGCCGATGGTGGCCACCACCGGTCCCGGCGCGGTGCCGGCCCGGGCCAGCCCCAGCGCCATGCCGATGCTGCATCCCATCGCGACGCAGGAGTCCATGGCGGACAGCGGCGCCATGGCGGCCAGGGTGTAGCAGCCGATGTCGCCGGCCACCACCGCGCCGATGGACCGCAGCACCAGGTAGGGCACCACGTGCGGGCATCCCGGGCAGAGCACAGGGGGGCGCGGCATGGCCGGCTCCCGCGCGGCCGCCCGCGATCGCGATTCGGGGATCACGCCGGCCCGGGCCAGACCCGCGCGCACGAGATCGGGGGTCAACTCTCCGGTGCGGGGAAAGAACTCTTTGCCCTCGACCGCTACGCCGGCCGCCCGGATCCGCTCTTCCAGGAACGGCTCCAGTTCCTCCACCACGATCAGCCGGCCCACCCGCGCGGCGAACTCGCGCAGGCGCCGCAGGGGGAGCGGGTGGGTCAGGCCCAATTTGAAGACGCTGGCGTCGGGCAGCACGTCCCGCACGTACTGGTAGGCGATGCCACCGGTGATGATGCCCACCGCCGGATCGCCCATCTCCTCCACGTTGACCGGCGAGGTCTCCGCGTACTCGGCCAGTGCCGCCAGGCGCCGCAAGAGCACGGCGTGCCGGTCCCGCGCGAAGGCCGGCAGCATGACGTACTTGCGCGGATCCCGCTCGAAACCGCGCGGTCCCCCCTCGCGCACCGGGCCTGGTGTGACCACGCCGCGGCAGTGCGCGATGCGCGTCGTCGTCCGGAGCAGCACCGGCGTGTCGAACTCCTCGCTCAGGTCGAAGGCGAGCACGGTGAAGTCCCTGGCCTCACGGCTGTCCGCGGGCTCCAGGAGAGGCACCCCCGCAAAGCGGGCGTACAGCCGGTTGTCCTGCTCGTTCTGGGAACTGTGCAGCCCTGGATCGTCGGCGCTGACCACCACGAGCCCGCCGCGCACGCCGGTGTAAGCGGCCGTCATGAAGGTGTCCGCGGCCACGTTGAGGCCCACGTGCTTCATGGTGGCCATCGCCCGCACGCCGCCCATGGCCGCGCCCAGCGCGACGTCCAGGGCCACCTTCTCGTTGGTGGACCACTGCACGTAGGCGCCGCCGCCGGCCCTGGCCAGTGCCTCCAGGATCTCCGTGCTGGGCGTGCCGGGATACCCGGCGGCCACCCGCACGCCCGCCTCGATGGCCCCGCGGGCGATCGCCTCGTTCCCGGACAGCAACACCATCATCGCTCCACCCTCGCCGCTTGCGGCCGCATCGTCGCGTGTAACTGCGTCGCCGCTCATCGCCGCATCACCGCTCCGCCACCGCCTGCATGTGGAGAAGCGCCACGATCTCGTCCTCCCGGAGGACGCGGTTGCACGCCTTGGCGGCTGCCAGCACGCGGTCCACCACTTCGGGCGTGGGCTCGACGCCCAACCGGCGCAGGCACCAGGTCACGTTGGACTGCCCGCTCATCGGTCCCACGGTGAGCACCTGCTCCCGACCGACCTCCTCCGCGGGGACGCCGCTGTACACGCGATTGGCCAGCCAGTGGTGTCCCTTGGCGAAGGCCTTGACGATGGCGGCGGCGTGGACGCCGGTGCTGGTCTCGAAGGCGTCCTTGCCGATCACCGGGTAGTTGCACAGGATCGGCATGCCGGTGGCCTCGGACGCCACGCGGCAGTACGCGGGAAGCGCGCGCAGGTCCCGGTCGATCCAACCCAGCAGCTTGAGGTTCACCAGCAGCAGGTCCATGGGGGTGTTGCCCACCCGCTCCCCGATGCCCAGCGCGCAGGCGTGCACCCGGTTCGCGCCCGCCTCCACGGCCGCCAGGGCGTTGATGAGGTCCAGGCCCCGGTCCCGGTGGCCGTGCCAGTCCACCTTCACGGCGCGCCCCGTGCGGGCCACCACTCTCCTGACGAACGTCATCACGTTGCGCACGCCCCACGGCGTGGCGTGTCCCACCGTGTCGGCCACGCAGACGCGGGAGGCACCGCACTCGATAGCGGTGGTGTACAGACGCTCCAGGTCGCGGGGTCGGGCGCGCGTGGTGTCTTCGGTCACGTACATCACGCGCAGGCCGTGCCGCAGGGCCAGCGTCACGGCCTCCTCCGTGGTGCGCAGCAGGAAGTCCAGGTCCCATCCCTCCGCGTACTGCCGGATGGGGCTGGAGCCCATGAAGATGGCCGCTTCCATGGACACGCCCGACCGCTGCTGGACCTCCGCGATGGGATCGATGTCGCCGGGCACCGTGCGCCCCGCGCAGTTGGGCTGGACGCGCAGGCGACTGCGCCCGATCTCGGCGGCCAGCTCGGCCACATCGTCCAGAGCCCGCCGGCCGGCGCCGGGGTACCCGATGTTGGCGCCGTTGATGCCCAGCGCGTCCATCAGGTGGAGCAGTTCCTTTCGCCTCTCCACCGGAGGGTGCAGGACCGAGGGACTCTGCAGGCCATCCCGCAGCGTCTCGTCGTCCAGCTCCACCGGCCCGCGCGGCCTGCGCGGCGCGCGCCCGACGGTGTTCCAGTCGTAGATGAGCGCCCGCTCCTCTCGCTGTGGACCGCCTGGCTGCAGCATCCCCATCACCTCGCGGCCAGACTCCGTTCCCGCGCCGTGACCCCCTGAAACATCCACTCGCCCCTGCCCGATCCGCACGGATCTCCGGTGTTTTCGGGGGTCACCGTCACCGGCTCCGGCTCCCCAGTGCCTTCAGCACGGCCAGGATCCCGCCGTGCTCCAGGATCTCGCGCATCTCACTCGAGAGCGGATGGACCGGCAGGGATGCGCCGGTCCGCACATTGGTCACGCTGAATGCCTCCAGATCCAGGTCGAGGGGATCGCCTTCTTCCACGATCGCCCCGATGCCGGGACAGGTGACGGCCACCAGGCCGATGGCAATGGCGTTGCGCAGGAAGATGCGGGCGAAGGACTCGGCCACGACCGCGGCGATGCCGAGAGCCTTCAGGTTCTCCGGTGCGGACTCCCGGCTGGAGCCGCATCCAAAGTTCCGCCCGGCCACCAGCACGTCGCCCGGGCGCGCCTCCCTGGCGAAGCGCGGGTGCACCGTCTCCAGCACGTGCTGGCGCCGGACCTCCAGCGGCGCGTAGGCGTAGGCGCCGGGCGAGAGCAGATCGGTGCTGATGCTGTCTCCCACCTTCCAGACCCGCCCGTTGATGACACGCATGTGCGGTTCCCCTCCACCTTCGCGCGCCCGCCATGGGGAGGGCGCCGCGCCCGCGCCCACCACCGGTCACGCGACCAGGACGCGGCGTGGATCGGTGATCCGGCCAAAGAGCGCCGAGACCGCCACTGTCGCCGGAGAGCCGAGATAGATCTCCGCCTCCGGGCTTCCCATGCGCCCCTGAAAGTTGCGGTTGTGGGTCCCGATGCAGCGCTCGCCGGGGCCGAGCAGGCCCTGGTGTCCGCCGAAGCACGGGCCGCAGCCGGGCGGCAAGATTATGGCGCCGGCATCGACCAGAGTGGCGAGCACGCCGCACCGCTCTGCCTCCCGCAAGATCTCCGCCGACGCCGGCACGACCACGAGCCTGGTGCCCGTCGAGATGTGCCGGCCGCGCAGGATCTCCGCCGCCTGCTCCAGGTCCTCCAGCCGGCCGTTGGTGCACGAGCCGATGAAGGCCTGGTCGACGGCGATCCCTGCAACTTCGGAGACCGGCCGCACGTTGTCCACCGTATGGGGGAGCGCCACCTGAGGCGCCAGCGCATCCAGGTCGATCTCGTGGGTGGCGGCGTAGGTGGCGTCCGGGTCGGGCCCGAAGGGTGCGACCACCGCGCCGGTGCGCGCCTGCAGGTAGGTGGCCGTCTTCGCGTCCGCGGGGAAGAAGCCGAACTTGGCGCCGATCTCGACCGCCATGTTGCTCACGGAGAGCCGGCCGGCCACCGTCAACTCCGCCACACCCGGCCCGGCGAACTCGATGGCGCGGTACTGCGCCACGTCCGCGCCGAAGCGCCCGGCGATGGACAGGACCACGTCCTTGGCGGCGACGGGTCGCCGCAGGCGGCCGTGAAGGATGAACCGCACGGTTTCGGGCACCCGAAACCACAGGCGGCCGGTGGCCAGCACGTAGGCCATCTCCGAGGTGCCGATGCCAGTACCCGCCGCGCCCAGGGCGCCGTGGGTGGTGGTGTGGGAGTCGGTGCCCACGATGAGCATGCCCGGCCGCACGTGGCCGCGCTCGGGGAGGAGTTGATGGCAGATGCCTGCGCCCGCGTCGTAGAAGTGCACGATCCCCATCCGGCGCACGTGCTCGCGGATACGCCGGTGCACCGTTGCCGCCACCACAGTCGGCGCTGGGACCAGATGATCCAGGACGACGACAACCTTCGACGCATCCCACGGGCACGTGAATCCGGAATCGGAGAGCAGGTCGAAGAGGTCGGCGGCAAAGATGTCGTGGGTGAGGGCCAGATCCACGGCTGCCGTCACGTGCTCGCCCGGCCGGACGTTAGCGCGCCCGGAGGCTCGCGCCAGAATCTTCTCGGCCATCGTCATCCCAAGGCGGTGCCCCCCGGGATGCAGATTCATGATGCAGAACCTCGTCCCGTCCGACCGTTCGGTCTGGTCCTTGGTTATATCCTGAAGGGGCACCGCGGGACCGGACAATCCGTCGCCTGCAGTATTTGGCTGATGCAGATGCATGAACCGCGCGGAGGCGGCCCGCGCGGCAGGCACGCGGGGCTCCTGTGGCCGGCACGCGCACGCTCAACGCCGCCAATACACCCGGCCCACGCCGCCAGCAGACGCGGTCTACCCTCCATCAGCAGACGCGAGCTGCGCTGTCAGCGACCATCGGCCACGGATGCGGCCTGGGGGAATCGGCCGGATGTGCATGCGGGACGGCCGGTCACCGGTCGCCGCGCGGCTGTTACGACCGTTGGCCCGCCACCTCGTCGGTGAGGTGCATCAGGGCCTCTCGCGCGGCAGGGCCGCCTTCGGAAGCGTCCACGGCCGTATACCCCCGCAGGATCTCCGCCTCATCGGCGTCGGCCAGGACGTGCTCGGCCATGGCGAAGAGGACCCCGTCCTCCTTGGCGATGTGCCCGGAGAGCAGGCCGACGTACCCGGCGCACAGGGCCATCAACTGGTGCCGATCGCGGGCATCGGCATAGGCGTCCACCAGATCGGAGATGGTGCGGACCAGGCGGCGCCCCTCTTCGTGTTCGGCCAGCATCACGCCGATGGGACCGCCCTCCCTGGGCACGCCGCGCCGCTCCAGGCAAGGAAACAGGCACGCCTCTTCCTTTCCATGGTGGCACCGGTCGACGAAGAGCCGGCTGAACTGGACGATCGTGCGGATGCGGTCCGTCGGGGCTGCCCCTCCGGCCCGCATGTCCTGGATGATGGCATCGAGCGCCCGGATGACCTTCAAGATCACCTGGTGCTCGGCCTTCAGGATCTGCGTGGATGAGGCCCTCTCCATCTCTGTTGCCTCGGCCGGCGTTCGTCGCGCGTGAATCGCCCGCGGCTCAGCGGCGCCTCACCTCGCGGGCGGGATCATCGGCAGCCACCCGCACCGCCGATTCCTGGAAGGTGCGCTTCCTGCCACAGCCGCGAAACCCGCCTTTCTTGTCCGACATGATCCCGGAGAAAAGGTTGACGGTGCCGGCCTCGATGCTGACAAACTTCCCCTCGACGGACTCCCTCGTGGCTTTGATGACGACCTTAACCACTGACACCACCTCCCGTTTTCACACGCCTCGGGGTGGCCGCGAGCCGCGGCCCCGGCCCCCCGACGCCACGGTCACCGCCTCCAGGCGCGAGTGCACCCCCAGCTTGTGTAGGACCCGCTGCACGTGCGTGCGAACCGTGGCCGGAGACAGGTACAGCCGGGCAGCAATCTCCCTGGTGCCGGCTCCAGTCGCCAGCGCCTCCAGGACCTCTCGCTCGCGGGCGGTGAGAGCGGCCAGGGGATCGACAGGTGTCCCGGGATCCTCCTGCCGGCCGTCCACCGGCACGAGCGTCACGCCGCCGGCCAGCAGGTGCTCCAGCAGCGCCTGGCTGTGGCGCTGCCCGCTGACGTCGCGCATCAGGTGAATCGCCGCGACCTCCTGCTCCCGCTGCGGGCGGAGGACGATGGTGGCCACCGCAATCCACCGCTGCCGGCCGTCCCTGGTGCGCACGAGGAGCTCGTACCCGCGGACCAACTCGCCGCGCGCGACCGTGGTCACGGCCGGGCAGCCCGCACAGCACACCAGGTTGCCCGCGCGGTCGCGCCCCGCCAGGATCTCGTGGCAGGGGCGCCCCAGCGCCTCCGAGGCCGGCACACCCATCAGCGCCTCCGCCGCCGCGTTCCAGGCGATGATCCGCTGAGCGGCGTCCACGGCGAAGGCCGCTTCCGCCGTCTGCGCCACCAGGTCGCGGAGGTCCACCGTCTCACCCCTCCCGCGCGGCCACGCCCGCCGGGGCTCCGGCGGTCGGGGCCGCTCCGCGCGCCAGGCGGCTCAACCCCAGCAGGGCCGCGCCCAGCGCGCACACCAGATCCGGAGATTCCGGCACGTTCACGGGACGCCCCAGGGTTTCTCTCAGTGCCTTGATCATCCCGGCCTGCCGGGCCACCCCTCCCACGAAGGTCACCTGGCCGTCCTCGCCGCCCGCCTTCTCCGGCTCCGGCGCGCCATCCCGCGCCGCGGCGTCGGCTCGTTCCCCCGCACCGGCCCGCTCCCCCACACCCGCCCGCGCGGCCTTCGTCCGGACGCTGATCCCGATGCGCCGGATGAGCCCCTGGGCCCGCGCGGCCAGCGAGCGGTGGATGCCGCCCACGATGTTCTCCACGGTGGCGCCTGCCGTGAGATGGTTGATGATCTCCGTCTCCGCCAGCACGGCGCAGATGCTGCTGATGGACTGGGGCTCGGTGGCCCGCAGGGAGAGCTCCCCCATCTCCTCCAGCGGGACCTCCAGGTAGCGGGCCGCGCGCTCCACGAACCCGCCCGCACCGGCTGCGCACTTGTCGTTGGTGGCGAACCCGTGCACGCGGCCGCCCTCGCGCAGCCGGATGGCGCGCGTGCTCTGGAACCCGATGTCCAGCACGTACGCCGATGCCGGGAACAGGAATGCGGCGCCCGCGGCGGCGCAGGTGATCTCGGTGATCTGCACGTCGCGGAACGGCACGTTGTACCGGCCGAAGCCGGTGGTGGCGATGTAGCGGATGTCGTCGCGCCCGGCACCGGCGG
>JACQTN010000375.1 GCA_016210785.1 Armatimonadota bacterium | reverse complement strand
GGTCCACCTCGATGACCTTGACGGGGATGGACTGGCCGACGAACCACTCGAAGCGGCGCACCTTGGCCTCGGTGAGATCCACGTGGGAGCCGGGCACGAACCCGCGCATGCCCAGGTCCACCACCAGGCCGCCTTTCACCCGGTCCACCACCATGGCGTGGAGGACCTTGCCCGACTCCTTCGCCTCCTGGATGCGCTCCCAGGCCCGCATGAAGTCGGCGCGCTGCTTGCTGAGGATGATGTGCCCCTCCTCCCCCTCCACGCGCATCACGTACACGTCGATCTTGTCGCCGACCTTGACGTCCTCGAAGGAATCGGCGTGCCGGGTCACCTCGCGGGGCGGGATCAGCCCCTCCGACTTGGCGCCGATGTCCACCAGCACGCCCTCGCTGTCCTTGCGAACGACCGTCCCCTGGACGATCTGACGCTCCTGCGGCGCCGGAGCGGCGTCGGACAGGTCCATCGTCTCCTCGGGGGCAGCCTGTTCGGCCATCTTGCGGTCGTCCGCCATGGGAAGTCCACCTCTCTCGGAAAGTCAACGGTCCCCTGGACATCCGGTGGGTCCGGGGACCCCGGCCGTGGGAAGTGCTCAGGGAAACCCGCCTCTATGTACCCGCAGATTTGCCCGCAAAGTGAAAGGTTTCGGCGCACAAGGCGCTGCTCCTCCACAGATTATCCATCGGGAGGGATGGGCGCAAGGGGGGAGGGATCCCGAACCGGGGGCTGGGGTCGTGGCGGAGGCCGGCCTCAGGGTGTCTCCAGGTCGCGCAGGACCCGGGTAAACCCGATGGGAGCGGCCATGCAGCGCGGCGGCCCAGTTTGAGGTTGCTGACGGGGTTGTGGGCGACGGAGGTCCCGTGGGCGGCCAGCAGATCGATGTCCCCATCGGTCACCCAGACCGCGTGGGCGATGGTCAGGCGCGGGGAAAGGATACCCAGGTCGCGGAGGTGCGCCACGATGATGGTCCCGTAGAACTCCCGGCCCGTGACGACCTGGGTCCTGGTCTCCAGCACGTGGGTGAGCATGGGGAAACGGTGTGGTTACACTGGACCGTCATCACCACGCGATCGTGATCACCGGGTGACCGTGCCCGCCGGTTGCCATCAGAGCCGCTGGCGGAGCGCGGCGGGCGAGGGTGGTGGCGGCGATACGCCCGAGGCCGCCAGCGCCTCCCTGATCCGGCGGATGCGCTCGGTCACCGACGGGTGGGAATCAAACAGGTCGCCCGTCCGCTCCACGCCCCGGCCGGCGATCTTCGCCAGCGCCGTGGCGGCGGCCTCGCCGTTGAAGCCGGCCTCGCGCATCAGCTTCAACCCTCGCAGGTCGGCGTCCGTCTCCAGCTCGCGGCCGAAGCTGGCCAGCACGGCCTCCTGGAGGAGGCGAAAGAGCGGATCGTAGGCGTCGGACCGGACGATGACGTTGAGCAGGACGCGGATGGCCGTGGTGGTCTGGATGCGGTCCACCTTGCGCTGCACGTGCCCCAGGTCAATGTGGGCCAGTTCGTGGGCGACGACGAAGGCGAACTCGTCCCGCTCCAGCCCCAGCCGGCCCAGCCCCGCGGTGATGCCGATGCTGTGGATCAGCGCCACGGCGTTGGGGGCCTGGGCGCCGAAGACGAAGACGTGCACGTGCCCGTAGCGCTGGAGGAGGGAGGTCCGGCCCACGATGGGCTGCCCGACTTCCGTGATGAGGTCGATCCAGGGGCGCGTCGTCTCGTCGTTGGGACAGCCGTGGGTTCGGCACAGGCTTTGGACCATGCGGTCCTCGATGGGCGCGACGGAGTGGGCCGCGCCCGGCGCGGGAGTTCCCGCAACCAGCAGCGCGGCCAGGATGCCGCAGGCGACGATGCTCGCGAGACGCCCTATCACGACCAACATTCCTCCACTCCGCGGACCGTCCGGGGCTTGTTCGACGCGGCCAAAAGCCTTCCTTGCATCCGGCCGCCGGGCGCGGCAGGGACCCCCGCGCCGGACACCGGCGCTCTACGTGTTGCGAGGCAGCGGCCGGCCCGACAGCAACCCGCCCTCCACGAACACCGTCTCGCCGGTCACGTAGCCGGCGGCACCGCTTGCCACGAACATCACCGCGCTGGCGATGTCCGCGGGGGTACCCAATCGCTGCATCGGGATCATCCGGAGCGCCGCTTCCACGTACGGCCCCGGCGCGAAATCTTCCCTGGTGCGGATCAGCCCGGGCGCGACGCCGACCACGCGGATTCGGTGGGGCGCCAGCTCCATGGCCAGCACCCGCGTGAACATCACGAGCCCAGCCTTGGAGGCGCAGTAGTGCGCGGCGCCGATCCTGGCGGAGCGGGCGGCCGTGGAGGCGATGTTCACGATGGCGCCCTCTGTTCGCCGGGCCACCATCAGGCGCGCGGCCGCCTGCGACATGAGAAACGGTCCCTTCAGATTGGTGGCCAGCACCCGATCCCACTCCGCCTCCTCCATGTCCAGCACCGGCGCGTTGGGATAGATGCCCGCGTTGTTGACCAGGATATCCAGTCCCTGCAGGTCCGGCACCACGCGCTCCATCAGGTCAAGGACCGCCCCGCGGTCGGCCACGTCCACCGGGTAGCCCCTGGCCCGCAGGCCCTGACGCCGCAGGTCCGCGGCCACCGCCTCCGCCCGCGCGCCATCCAGGTCCGCCGCGGCCACCGCGGCGCCCGCGCGCGCGAAACCCTCCGCGATGGCCTGCCCGATACCGCGCCCGGCACCGGTCACCAGCGCCACTTTCCCCGCAAAGTCCCACCTCACGCCGCCGTCCACGAGCGATCGCCCCCCTCCAGATGCCACGCCTCAGGACCTCATAGCCCGCTCTTCGCTTCTGTCGCCCCCCGCAGACTCCTGCCCGGGGGATCCCGGTGAAACGCGCCGCGGCCGGCCCGCCTCACGGAGGCGGCGGGCCGGCCGCGTCTTCCCTTCCCGATCCTGTCTAGACCTCCACGTAGTCTCCCCAGTTGAGCGGCACCACCTTGCCGGTGCCGAGCGCCTCCGGGCCGTAGAACTCCGGCCGCGTCTTGCGCAGCGTCTTCACCCCGGTGTCCCAGTCCGTCTCGAAGATGTTGGCGTAGTGGCGGGCCATCTCCGGGTAGCGCAGCAGCAGGCCCGCCTCGCGGTTCTTCACGACGGCGGAGTCGGACCAGTTCTGCGAGCTGATCAGCACGGCCTGCTCGTCCACGATGATGAGCTTGTTGTGGCAGTGCACGAAGTGCTTCGGGTTGAGAATGCGCACGTGGGTGCCGAGCTTGAGCCCGAAGTCCTTGCCGAACTGCTTGATCGCCTTGGCCTCCTTGTCGAAGCGCTTGCCCGGGAAAGGTTTGGCCAGGATGACCCGCACGTCCAGCTTCGGGCGGCGGTCCATGGCCGCCCGGATCCGGGAGAGGAGTTCCCCGATCGCTTCCTGATGCCCGCGGATGTACTGCTGCTCGATGTAGATGGACTTGTCGGCGGACTCCAGGAGGTCCGGGATCGTGTCCATGTAGTTGTCCGGGCTGAGGATCGGCGTCACCTTCACCTGGCGGGTGGGGTTGAAGCGCCTGCTGGCGAACAGTTTGGCCGGCGGCTCCGCGGGCGCCTTCTCCAGGAGCGGGATCTCCTCCATCTCCGCCATCCCTCCCGGGGTCGCGCCCTCCTCGCCCGCCGCGCCGAGCTCCAGCTTCATGTCGCTGCGCAGCACCTTCTCGAAAAACGCCGCCAGCGGCTTGGACTTCACCGCCACGCCCATGTCGCGGTTGCCCGGCACGAACTCGTCGGGGTCGCCGCCGTCTTTTTCGTTCTGCGGGATGCTGTTGTCGGAGTAGTTCCCGCTCTGCACCAGCGTCCAGGTGTCGTCGATGACGATCACCTTCTCGTGGGAGGAGGCGAAGTACCGGGCCCGCTGGCTGGCGCATGACGGCGCCGGCACCCCCTCGCAGCCGGACTCCACCAGTTCCTCGTAGATCTCGGTCTCGCCCGAACGGTTGTCCAGGTCCAGCATCAGGGAGACCTTCACCCCGCGCCGCATGGCCTTGATCAGGAGTTCCTTGACATAACCGGCGGTGAAGTCGTAGATGCCGATGAGGATGGACTTCTCGGCGGCGTCCACGAGTCGCTTGGTCACCGCGTACGTGGAGTCCGGCGAGGAATAGGCGACAAATTCGCCGCTGAGTTCGAATGAGGGCACTTTGATCTTCCTGTAGTCCTCCAGCGCGCAGTTGCGCCCCACCATCTCCAGGGACCCAGCCTCTTCGAATGCCCGGATGAACTCGGGCTCGGCTTTCACCAGTCTGGCAGGCATCGTCTCTGCCTCCTCTCTCCCGCGACGCGCGAATGTCCTAGGGGGGAACCTCCGGCCTGAACCGTTCGGTGATCCGTACCACCAGCGGCACCCGCAGCGTCTTGGGGCCGCTTCGGACCTCGATCACCTTGGGCAGCGGCCGTCTAGGCCTCTTGGTGAAATGGGCGATCACCGCGTACACCTTGCGGCCCCCGCGGGTGACCTGCGCCACCTCGATGGCGTGGGCGCCGGCGCGGCGCAGCACCTCGGCCATGCGCCGGCGTGCGGTCTCCGCAGCCCTGAGGGTGGCCATGGCGCCTGCCGCCTCCGCGGGACTACCTGGCCTTCTTGCCGGCCTTGGTCACCAGCTTGACGCCCATCGCCTTCAACACCTGATTGATGGGATTGAAGACGCTGCCGCCGCTGGCGCCGGCAAAGTGCAGGCCGACCGCGCGCATCGTCTTCTTGTCCAGCACCAGCGATCCGGAGTCGCCCGGTTTGGTGTAGCGCGTGCACAGGACCTGGTCCTTGAACCCCACCTGGCCGACGCCCTTGCCGTAGTCGAGCACGAACCGGAAGTTGACGTCGCGGACCTTCCCGT
>JACQTN010000370.1 GCA_016210785.1 Armatimonadota bacterium | reverse complement strand
CGCCACTCCACCCTTCACCAAGTTTCCGACGAGGGGAGGTTCTTCCCCGGCACGTGCTACATTCTTCCGAGGCGCGCCGCCCTACCGCGCTCGCCGCACCCACGGCGCCCCTCGACCCCACCCGCGACAGTGGGATTTCCGAAATCAGATGATGCTCGGACTCGGCGGCGCGAGTTCGATTGTGCGCCGTTCAACTCGCGGCGCCGATACCGACACATCGTGGGAAGCCGGCCCTGCGCATGACCTTTCCGAGATGGGCACCTGGCCGATAAGGTTGGGTGGAGTGGCTTTACGCGACGGTGGGGATGTCCCACATATGAGTGATGCTCGGCCTCGGCGGCGCGAGTCCAATCCTGCGCGGTTCAACTGGCGGCGCCGATACCGACACATCGTGGGAAGCCGGGCCTGCGCATATACGCAGCATGGGCATTTCCGAGACGGGCTCAGCGGCAGGAGCAGCCCTCCGCGGCGCAGAAATCACCGCTCGACCGTGAACGCGCCGCGATGCCATCGCTTGCGCCCGATCCCTGCCGGGCCGTCTCTTGCGGCCTCATCCATCCGAGTCAGGTCATCACGAGGAGGTCCGCCATGACATCCCGCCTCAGACTGCTCGTCCTCGCCCTGGCCCTCGCCGCGCTGGTGGCCACGCTGGTCAGCGCCGCGCCCGCGCCCACCGAGCAGGTCTTCCGCTACCCGTTCCGCGAGCCCGACCACCCCATCGACCCGACCAAGGGCGGGACGCTGTTCAACGGCCACTACAAGGCCAACCTGTTCGAGGGGATGGCGGAGACGCTGCCGGGCGGGAAGATCAACTGGACCGGCGCCATCGGCTACAAAGCCTCCGACGATGGCAAGACCTATGTCTTCACGCTGCGCCGCGGCGTGAAGTGGAGCGACGGCACGCCCGTCACCGCCCAGGACTACGAGTTTGCCTGGAAGCGCGGCCTCGACCCGAAGACCGCCAACATCAACGTCAGCAACCTGTTTGCCCTGAAGAACGGCCAGGCCTTCAACAAGGGCGACCTGAAGGATCCAGGCCAGGTAGGGGTGAAGGCCCGCGACGACTACACCCTGGAGGTGGCCCTCGAGGGGCCGACGGGATGGTTCCTGGGGTCCGTCGCCGCGGACACGGTGTGGTTCCCGGTGCCGCGCCACGCGGTGACGAAGCACGGCGAGAGGTGGACGGAGGCCGAGAACATCGTCACCAACGGGCCGTTTACCATCCAGTCCTGGCGGCACGACCAGCAGATGGTGCTGGTGCCCAACCCTCAGTACTGGCGGGAGAAGGCCGTGGTGCGCGTGGTCATCTCCATGACCAACGACCCGCAGTCCACGTCGCTGGCGGCCTACGAGACAGGTGAGGTGGACTGGGCGTGGGCACCCCTCACCCAGCTCAACCAGATCCGGTCGCATCCGGTGCTCGGCAAGGAGTTGAAGGTGGCGGTCCAGACCGCCACCTGGTTCACCGTCTTCGACGTGACCAATCCGCCCTTCAACGATGGGCGGGTGCGCCGCGCGTTCTACCTGACGCTGGATCGGCCGCGGCTCACCCAGTCCTTCCTGCAGGGCGCGCTCCGGCCGGCCACCTCACTGACGCCGCCTGGGGTGCTGGGGCACACCGCCAACCTGCCCATGGCCGGCGGGGTGCCGGAGGGGCGGCGGCTCATGGCCGAGGCGGGGTTCCCGGACGGGCGGGGCTTTCCGGCTGCCACTTACACGACGCCGAACCTGACGGAGGACCGGATCGTCGCCGAGGCGCTGCAGCAGATGTGGAAGCAGGCCCTGAACGTGAACGTGCAGATCGAGCTGCTGGAGCGGCGGGCCTTCCAGTCGTGGCGGTCGGCCCGCCGGACGCAGCCCTATCACATGCACTACGGCGGCTGGACGGTCTCGTTCGCCGATGCCTCGCCGTTCCACAACGGGATGCTCACCTCGCAGATCGACCGGCAGAACCACAAGTGGCGCAACCCCAAGTACGAGGAGCTGATTTGGCGCGGCGCCGTCACCCTGGATCCGCCGAAGCGGCGGCAGCTCTATGAGGAGGCCGAGCGCATCGTGGCCCTGGACGCGCCCATCATCCCGTGGGGGTACCGGACGAAGCCCTACCTGCTGAAGCCGTACGTGCAGGGGTTCGAGACCCATTCCAGCGGCTGGGTGGATCTCTTCCGCAAAGTGAGGATCGTGCGCTAAGAACACGCATGCTCCGGCCCTTCGAGATCCACGAGCCCGCCACCGTTGCCGAGGCGAGCCGGTTGCTGGCTCGCCTCGGGGAGCAGGCCGCGGTCTACGCCGGCGGCACCGAGTTGCTGCTCCTCATGAAGGAAGGGCTGGCGCACTTTCCGCACCTGGTCAACATCAAGACCATCGGCGGCCTGGACGCCATCGCGTTTGAGGACGGCGTGCTGCGCCTGGGCGCCGTCGCCACGCACCGGGAGATCGAGACCTCGCCCGCCGCGCGACAGCACGCGCCGCTGGTGGCCCGCGTCGCCTCCCAGGTGGGGAACCTGAGGGTGCGCGCCGCCGGTACTATCGGCGGCAACCTCTGCTTCGCCGAGCCGCACAGCGACCCGGCGGCGGTGCTGGTGGCGTGGGACGCCACGCTGGTGCTGGCGCGGGCCGGAGGGGAGCGGTGCGTGCCGGCGGCCGGTTTCTTCCTCGGGATGCTGCAGACGGCGCGCGAGCCGGACGAGATCCTCACCGCCGTGGAAGTGCGCCCGCTGCCGCCCGGGACCGGCGCCGCCTATCACCGGTTCGCCCTGCACGAGCGCCCCACCGCCGCCGTGGCCGCCGTCGTCACCGTGCGCGACGGCGCCGTCGCGGCGGCGCGGGTGGTGGTAGGCAGCGTGGGGCCGGTGCCGGTTCGCGTGCCGGAGGCAGAGGACGCGCTGGCCGGGCGGCGGCCCGAGGGGGAGGTGTTGCGCGCGGCGGCGGAGGTGGCGGGCCGCCGCGCCGACGTGCTGGAGGATATGTTCACGTCCACCGAATACAAACGCCACCTGGTGAGTCTGCTGGCGGCGCGGGCCCTCCACGACGCCGTGAGCGCGGCACGGACGGCGCACTGATGGAGATCGACCGGCCGCCTCAGGCCCGCCTGCGCATCGGCCTCACGGTCAACGGCCGGCCCGTGGAGGCCGGGATCGAACCTCGCGAGCTCCTCCTGGACTTCCTGCGCAACCGCCTGGGACTGACGGGGGCCAAGCGCTCCTGCGACGTCCAGGTCTGCGGCGCCTGCACGGTGCTGGTGGACGATGTCCCGGTGAGCGCCTGCTGCACGCTGGCCTACGAGGCGCGGGGACGGCGCGTCCTCACCATCGAGGGGCTCGCCCGGGACGGCCGGCTGCACCCGCTGCAGGACGCCTTCATCGAGCACGCCGCGGTGCAGTGCGGGTTCTGCACGCCCGGGATGATCCTCACGGCGCTGGCGCTGCTGCGTGAGGTCCCTGCGCCGACGCCCGTGCAGGTGAAGGCGCACATGAAGGACACGCTCTGCCGCTGCACCGGTTACTGGAAGATCATCGACGCGGTGGTGGACGCCGGGCGGCGGATGCAGGCCGGCGAGGCGCCGGATGCCGGCGGCGGTGCGCGCGAAGTGGCACCGCGGGGCAAGCCATGACGGCGGGACGTCGCGACTCCGGCGAGGGAAAGGGCGGCGCCGCGGCGCCGGTGGACGTGGTGGGCACGCCGGTGTCCCGCGTGGACGCTCTGGACAAGGTCACGGGCGCCGCGAAGTATACCGGCGACCTGATCGTCCCGGGCATGCTCTACGGGAAGGTCCTGCGCAGTCCGTTCCCCCACGCGCGCATCATCTGCGTTGACGCATCGGCCGCGGAGCGCATACCCGGGGTGAGAGCCGTCCTCACCGGGCGGGATCTTGCCGATCTCGACCCGTACTACGGACACGCCGTCAGGGACCGTCCCGTCGTCGCCATCGACCGGGTCCGTTTCGCCGGAGAACCGGTGGCCGCGGTGGCGGCGGATGACGAGCACACGGCGCACGCGGCGCTCGCCGCCATCCAGGTGGAGTACCAGGAGCTTCCCGCGGTGACCGACCTGACCATGGCGCTCAACGATGGCGCGCCGCGGGTGCACGAGGAGGCTCTGCGGCCAGGATTCCTGCACTCCGGCGAGTTCCGCCGGGAAGAGGGCAACATCTGCTACCATTACCGGATCGCGCGCGGGGACGCCGCCCGGGCCATGGCCGCCGCCGATGTGGTGGTCGAGGGCGACTACACCTTCCCCGCCGTCTACCAGTACGCCATGGAGCCCCATACGGTGGTCGCGCAGTGGAGCGCGGACGGGCTGACCGTGTGGGCCTGCTGCCAGCATCCCTACCTCGTCCGCGCCGAGCTTGCCGGGATCTTCCGCCTGCCGCAGTCCGCGGTGCGTGTCATCGTGCCGTACGTCGGCGGCGGCTTCGGCAGCAAGTCCTATACCAGGATGGAGCCACTGACCGCGGCGCTGGCCCGCAAGGCGGGCCGGCCCATCCGTATCGCCAACCGCGTGGACGAGGCCATGCTGACCACCCGGCGCCACAACATGCGGTGCTGGCTGCGCACCGGGGTCGCGCGCGACGGGCGGGTCGTGGCGCGGGAGTGCCGGATCTGGCTCGACACCGGTGCCTACGCCGACAACGGGCCGCGCGTGGCCCTGGCCGCGGGCGACGCGGCGCCGGGGCCGTACCGATGGCAGGCGGTGGCGGTGGACGCGTGGGCGGTGTACACCCACATGCCGCCCGCGGGTTCCTACCGCGCCTTCGGCGCCACCCACCTGCAGTGGATCGGAGAGTCCCAAATCGATGTGCTGGCGCACCGGCTCGGCATAGACCCCGTGGAGTGCCGCCGGCGCAACCTGCTGCGCCCGGGCGAGGAGGTGCGGCCGGGACGCAAGCCGCTGGAGGCGGACCTGGCCGCGGACGTCTCGAAGGTGGCGGCGGCCGTCGGGTGGGGGACGCCGAAGCCGCCCCTGGTGGGCCGCGGCGTAAGCATCGGCGTCATGGGCGCCGGTGCCAATCCGGCCTCCACGGCCGCGGTGCGGATGCAGGCGGACGGCACCCTGGTGCTGCTCGCCAGCACCACCGAGATTGGCCAGGGCGCCCGCACGGTCTTGGCGCAGATCGCGGCGCAGGAGCTGGCCCTGCCGCTGGAGCGCATCCGCGTCGCGGGCGCGGACACGCACGTCACGCCCTACGATCGCTCCACCGGGGCGAGCCGGTCCACCACGGTCGCGGGGCTGGCGGTGCAGCGGGCCGCGGCCGATGTGCGGGAGCAATTGCTGGATATCGCCTCGCGCGTGTGGGGGCTGCCCAGGGTGGCCCTCCGCCTGCATGAGGGCGCGGTATGGCACGAGACCGAGTCGCGCTCCTACGCCGACCTCATCGCCACCCACTTCGGCATTGCGGGGGGAGAGCTGATCGGGCGGGGCGAGGTGGCGCCGGGGCGAGGGGACGGCCAGGCGGCCGGCCCGGTCTTCTGGGAGATCTCCTGCGGCGGCGCCGAGGTGGAACTCGACCCCTCCACGGGCCGCATCCGCGTGCGGCGCCTGGCCAGCGTGGCTGACGTGGGGAAGGCCATCAATCCGCAACTGGTGGAGGTGCAGGACGAGGGCGCCTGCCTGCAGGGTCTGGGCAACGCGTTCTTCGAAGAGATGCTGTTCGACGGCGGGCAACTCATCAACGGCTCCCTGCTGGAGTACCGCGTGCCGACCATGGCCGACCTGCCCGATGAGTTCCACTCCATCCTGGTGGGGAACGGTGTCGGCCCGGGGCCGTACGGCGCCATGGGCGTGGGCGAAGGCGCGCTGGCCGCGGTGCCGGGGGCGATCGTCAACGCGCTGCTCGATCTCGGCCTCCAGATGCGGGACCTGCCGCTGACGCCCGAGCGCGTGTGGCGGCGGCTGCGGGAAGTGGAGTGATGCGATATCTCGGCGGTGCGCGGTGCAGGACTTGCGGCGGGGCGGGCCGAACCTCACCCTGTCCGCAAGAAGTATCCACCCCGGTCCCCCGGCACCCGGATGCGCGACCGAGACACGATATCACAGGCGAGGGATGAGAGCATGAGAAACGGGATCAGGCTGCTGCTGCTGGCGGTTCTCGTGGCCGCCCTGGGGGCAACGCTGGTGAACGCCGCGCCCGCGCCCTCCGAGCAGGTCTTCCGGTATCCCTTCCGGGAGCCGGACCAGGCGATCGACCCCACCAAGGGGGCCACGCTCTTCAACGGCCACTACATGGCCAACCTGTTCGAGGGGCTGGCGGAAGCGGGCCTGGATGGCAAGATCACCATGCTGGGCGCCACCGCGCACAAAGTCTCCGACGACCGGCGGACCTACACCTTCACGCTGCGCAAGGACATCAAGTGGAGCGACGGCACCGCCGTGACGGCCCACGACTACGTCTTCTCCTACCAGCGGGCGCTCGACCCCAAGACGGCCAACATCAACGTCAGCAGCCTGGTGGAGCTGAAGAACGGCAAGGCGTTCAACGGCGGCCAGCTCAAGGATCCGAATCAACTGGGGGTCAAGGCCCTGGACGACTACACCCTCCAGATCACGCTGGAGGGGCCGGCGGGATGGTTCCTGCGGGCCATCGCGGTGGACACCGCATGGTTCCCCGTGCCCCGTCATGCGGTGACCAGGCACGGCGAGAAGTGGACCGAGGCGGAGAACATCGTCGCCAACGGGCCGTTTACCATCCAGTCCTGGCGGCACGATCAGCAGATGGTCCTGGTGCCGAACCCCCAGTACTGGCGGGACAAACCCGTCGTGCGGGTCCTCATCACCATGACCAACGACCCATCGTCCACGTCGCTGCCGGCGTACGAGACCGGCGAGGTGGACTGGGCCTGGGCGCCGCTGACGCAGCTGAACCAGCTCCGGCAGCACCCGGTGCTCAGCAAGGAGCTGAAGTTCGCGACCCAGACGGCCACCTGGTTCACCGTGTTCGACGTGACGACGCCGCCCTTCAGCGACGCGCGGGTGCGGCGGGCGTTCTACGTGACGCTGGACCGGCAGCGGCTGACCCAGGGCTTCCTGCAGGGCGCCTACCGCCCGGCCGCATCGCTGATCCCTCCCGGGCAGCCGGGGCACACGGATAAGCTGCCCATGGCCGGCGGCGTCCAGGAGGGACGCCGGCTGATGGCCGAGGCCGGCTTCCCCGATGGGCGCGGCTTTCCGACCGTGACCTACACCACGCCGAACCTGGCCGAGGACCGGGTCGTGGCCGAGGCGCTGCAGCAGATGTGGAAGCAGGCGCTCAACGTGAACCTCCAGATCGAGCTGCTGGAGCGGCGCGCCTTCCAGTCGTGGCGGGCGGCCCGGCGCACCCAGCCTTACCACCTCCACTACGGCGGGTGGACCGGCCTCTCGGGCGACCCCGTGGAGTTCCACAACGGCATGCTCTCCTCCGTCGTGGACCGGCAGAACCACAAGTGGCGCAACGGGCGCTACGAGGAATGGATCGGCCGGGGCGCCATGGAGCTGGACGTGCAGAAGCGGGCCGATTTCTACCAGCGCGCGGAGCAGATCGTCGCCCAGGACGTGCCGGTCATCCCCTGGGGCTACAAGGTCAAGCCGTACCTGATCAAGCCGCACGTCAGAGGCTTCGAGACCGGGCTCAACGGGTACATCGACCTCTTTCGCAAGATCAGAATTGTGCGCTAGCGCGGGCCTGAGCACCAGCACGGGAGGCAACACCCATGGGGCGGATCTGGGACGACGTGATCAGCCAAGAGGAGCAAGAGATCTACGAGCGAGCCGGGTACGGCCGGCCCGCGGGCTTCGGGCAGCGGCCGGCGGTGCTGCTGGTGGACCTGTACCACACCGATCCCAAGCGCGCGGCCGGCCAGGACTCCCGGTTCCGCGACCCGCCGCCGCCGGGGCACGACCTGAGCATCAAGGCGATCCAGACCCTGCTCGCCGCCGCCCGCGAGCGCGGCCTGCCCATCTTCTACTCCACCAACCAGTACCGGGCCGACGGGAAGGACATCGTGGGGTGGAGCCACAAGAGCTGGCGCGCCGGGGCGCACTCCAAAACGCTGGAGGGCCAGCCGTATCCCTTCATCGAGGCGGTGGCGCCGCAGCCGGAGGACTGGGTGATCTGCAAGCAGGCCCCCAGCGTCTTCTTCGGCACACAGCTGGCCACCTATCTCATCAAGCTGGGCGTGGATACGCTGCTGGTGGGCGGGCAGACCACCAGCGGGTGCGTCCGGGCCACGGTGTTGGATGCCTTCTCCTATGGGTTCCGCACCACGGTGGTGGAGGAGTGCACCTACGACCGGTGCCGCACCAGCCACAAGGTCAACCTCTTTGACATGCACCAGAAGTACGCCGACGTGGTGCCGCTGGCGGAGGTGCTGGAGTACCTGAAGGCCCTGGCGCTGTCGGCGGTCGCTCCGGCGCGGTCGCGCTAGCACGAACCGCCCGATGCTGGGCTATGTCATCCGCCGCGTCTTCCGGCTCGCCGTCGTCCTGATCACCGTCTACACGCTGGTCTTCGTCGCGGCGCACGCCATCCCCGGAGGCCCCTTCGAAGAGGGCGACATGCCCATCACGAAGGAGGCTCTGGAGAATATCCGCAAGCGGTACCGGCTCGACCAGCCCGTGTGGCGGCAGTACCTCACCAACCTGTGGGCCGTGGTCCGGCACGGCGACCTGGGGCCCTCCTACATCTCCGCCCACCGCACGGTGAACGACATCCTGGGCGACCACTTCCCGGTGTCGCTGCAGCTGGGGCTCCTCTCCATGCTCCTGTCCGTGGCCGTGGGCGTGCCCATCGGCGTCCTGTCCGCCACCCGGCATAACTCGTGGATCGACCACGGCGGGATGTTCTTCGCGCTCATCGGCATCTCCGTGCCGAACTTCGTCATGACGCCGCTATTGATCGTCCTGCTGGCGGTGTGGCTGCGCTGGCTGCCCTCCGGCGGCTGGGACGGACTGCTCTCCGCCAAGGTGGTGATCCCCGCGCTGGCGCTGGCCTTTCCGCCCGCCGCCGCCCTGGCCCGCTACACACGGTCCACGATGCTGGGCGTGCTGGGCATGGACTACGTCCGCACGGCGCGGGCCAAGGGACTGATGGAGTTCCTGGTGATCGTGCGCCACGCCCTGCGCAACGCCCTCATCCCGGTGATGACGGTGGCGGGGCTGTACCTGGCCCGCGTGGTGACCGGGTCCTTCTTCGTGGAGACGATCGCTGCCGTGCCGGGCATCGGCCGCTACTTCATCACCAGCATCTCCACGCGCGACTACCCGGTCATGCTGGGCACCACGCTGCTGCTGGCGTTCGTGGTGGCGGTGGTGAACCTGATCGTGGACCTGCTGTACGCCGTGGTGGACCCCAGGATTCACTATGCCTAAGGAGTTCGCGCGGCTGCCGGAGCAGCGGGTGCCCGAGCGCGGGACAGGGGAAGCCGCGACGGGCGACCACGCCAGGCCGGGTCTGCGCGAGGCCCAGTTCCGCCGCCTGCTGCGCAACCGCGCCGCCGTGGCAGGGCTGCTCACCGTCCTCATCCTGCTGGCCCTGGCGCTCGCCGCACCCCTCCTGGCGCCGCACCCGTTCGCGGAGCAACACCCCGAGTTCATCCTGGCCCGGCCGGGCGGGCGGTTCTCGCTGGGCACCGACGGCCTGGGGCGCGACGTCCTCAGCCGGCTCCTGTACGGCGGCCGCGTCTCGCTGGCGGTGGGCATCCTCAGCCAGGTGGTCATCCTGGCCATCGGGCTGCCCGTGGCGCTGGCCGCCGGGTACTTCGGCGGCTGGGTCGACAACGTGTTGATGCAGGGCGTGGACGTCTTGCTGGCCATCCCCGACCTGCTCTTTGCCATCGTCTTCACCACGCTGGTCAAGGGGCTGGTGGAGGGCGCCCGCGGCGGGCCGCTGGCGTGGTTGGGGCAGATCAACCGGGTGGCCGACGGCCTGGTGGTCATCATCGCCGCCGTCGGGCTGACCGGGTGGCTGGCCACGGCCCGGCTGGTGCGGGGGCAGATTCTGGCGCTGCGCCAGCAGGAGTTCGTGGAGGCGGCGCGCTCCATCGGCGCCGGCCCGTGGAGGATCATGGCACGGCATCTTCTGCCCAACGTCACCGACCTGATCATCGTCACGGTGACCCTGAGCATCCCGCGCTCCATCTTCCTGGAGGCCGCGCTGAGCTTCCTGGGGCTCGGCATCCAGCCCCCGCTGCCGAGCTGGGGCACGATGATCGCCGACGGCGTGCAGGCCATGCGGTTCACCCCCCACGCGGTGGTGGCCCCGTCCATCGTGCTGGCCGCCACCATGCTGGCCTTCAATTTTCTGGGCGATGGGCTGCGCGACGCATACGATCCTCGCATGCAGGGCTAAGGTTGGACGGAGTGTCTTTGCGCCATGACCCACCTGAAATGTCTGGAGTACCCCCACCGCGGGCGGTCGAAGGTCTTCAGACATTTCAGGCGGGTCACTCCATCCTTCACAAAGTGTCCGAGCTTGGGGAGGGCCTTCCCCTCCCCCAGTTCCCCCACCCGCGTCGGTGGGGCTCCCGACTCACACTTGATGCTCAGACTCGGCGGCGCGAGTCCAATCCTGCGCTGTTCAACTCGTGGCGCCGATACCGACACATCGTGGGAAGCCGGTCTTGTGCATGAACAAGAACGCTTCTTGCAGAGAGACGGAGGTGGACTCGTGGACATGAAGGTCATCCCCACGCCCGGACTGCCCCCCAGCACCGGCTTCTCCCACGTCTGGCGGGTGGGCGACATCCTCTACATCTCGGGCCAGACCTCCTTCGACAACCAGGGGAACTTCGTCGGCGCGGGCGACATCGAGGCGCAGGCGGTGCGCGTCTTCGAGAACCTGAAGATCGCCGTGGAGTCGGCGGGCGGCACGCTGCGGGACATCTTCAAGATCAACATCTACACCACGGACGGGCGGTACTACGAGACGATCCGGGAGGTGCGCCGGCGCTACCTGGGCGACCACTGGCCGGCCAGCACGCTGGTGGTGGTCACGGGCCTTGCGCGGCCCGGGCTCCTCCTGGAGATCGAAGCGATGGCCGTGGCCCGCCGGGCCGGGAGCGGAACGTGAGCGAGAGCCGCGTGCAGGTGGGGCTGCTGCTCCCCACCTTTTCCGCGCAGTGCAGCCCCGCCCGGATCGTGGACGCGGCGAGACGGGCGGAGGCCTGCGGGTTTCACTCGCTGTGGACCCGTGACCACCTGTTCATTCCGGAAGGGCTCACCCACGGCGGCATCCGGGAGTCTGGCCTGCACCTGGAGCCGCTGCTGGCGCTGGCCGCCGCGGGCGCTGCGACGCGCCGGATCAAACTGGGGCAGGCCGTGCTGATCCCGCTGCGCCATCCCCTGGCGCTGAGCCAGGCCCTGGGGACCCTGAGCTTCCTGGCCGGCGACCGGTTGATCGTCGGCCTGGGCGCGGGGTTCAACCGGGAGGAGTTCGCTGCGGTGGGACTGCCTTACGACCGCCGGCACCAGATGGTGCGCGAGACCGCGGAAGTACTAAGGAAGACCTGGTCGGGGGACGCGGTCTCGTACCGCGGGGAGGTGTTCAGCTTTGAGCAGGTCCGCATCAACCCGGTGCCCCCGCCCGGCACGCCCATCTGGTACGGCGGGTCGAGTTCGGCGTTCTCGGTGAGGCGGGCCGCGGCGCACTTCGACGGGTGGATGGGAGGGGCCCCCGCGGACGCCTTCGACGAGCTGCTGGCGCTCCTGCGCGCCGAGACGCGGGCGCGGGGCCGGCGCATCACCGTGGCCACCATCCCGCCCACCTCCATCGCCCGCACCACGGAAGAGGCGATGTCGCGCCTGGACATCCCGCGGATGATCCAGTCCATGAGCCACTCGCTCGGGCGGTCCTACCGGTCGTTCGAGGACATCAAGACGGCGCTTATCGTGGGGACGCCGGAGGAAGGTTGTCGGCAGATCGAGGCCCTGGGTGCCAAAGGCGTGGACGTGGTGATCCTCGACCTGCGCGTGGTGGGTGACCGGTTTGACCAGGTGCTGGGGCTGATCGGGGACGAGATGATGCCGTCCCTTCGCGCCGCGTGACAGCGCCGGCCGGCAGGGGGATAGGTTCCCGACACCGAAGCACATCCCCGGCCGCGGGAGTCCCAGGTTGTCCTTCAACCCTGCGCAGGACTGGCTGCCGCCGGAAGGAGGTTACCCCATGCGCGTTCCGTTCTACGATCTGCGGGCACAGTATCTCAGCCTGAAGGAGGAGCTGGACGCCGCCATCGCCCGCGTGTGTCAGCGCGGAGAGTTACAGCTCGGCGAGGACTGCTTCCGGCTGGAGGAGGAGTTCGCGCGGCACATCGGCACGCGCCACGCGGTGACGGTGGGCTCCGGGACGGCGGCGCTCCAGCTGGCGCTGCTGGCGGTGGGCGTGGGGCCGGGCGACGAGG
>JACQTN010000373.1 GCA_016210785.1 Armatimonadota bacterium | reverse complement strand
GTTGTCGGCGGCCTGCCCAACATCCTGGTCAACAAGGTCCTCTACAGCACGCTGGTCAAGTACGACGCCAGCACGCTGGCCGCGGTGGGCGACCTGGCCGAGTCCTGGCAGGCGAGCCCCGACGGTCTGGCCTGGACCTTCAAGCTGCGGCGCAACGTGAAGTGGCACGATGGGAGGCCCTTCACGGCCAGGGACGTGAAGTTCACCTTCGATGTCTGGCTCAACCCGCAGGTTCCCTACTACCTGCGCGGCAACCTGGCCGGCGTCAAGGGCACCGAGATCGTGGACGACTTCACTGTCCGCGTCGCGATGGAGAAGCCGGCCGCTTCTCTGCCTGTGCTGCTGGGGTACCTCATGAACATCATCCCCGAGCACCTGCTGCGGAACGTGAGCCCGAGGGACATGATCAGCCCGGTGGCGTTCCTGCGCAACCCGATCGGCACGGGGATGTTCAAGTTTAAAGAGTTTGTGCCGGGTTCCCACGTCCACCTGGTGGCCAACGACGACTACTACGGCGGCCGGCCGAACCTGGACGGGATCGTCTTCAAGATCATCCCGGACATCGAGGTGCACGTGGCGCAGTTGCAGACCGGCCAGCTCGACCTGGCCCTGCTGGAGCCCTACCAGGTGAAAGGGCTGGAGAAGGTATCGAACATCGAGATCCGCGGCGCCCGGCAGGTGAACCACTACCTGATTGCCCTCAACAACGAGCGGGAGTTCTTCAAGGACCGGCGCGTGCGCCAGGCCCTGGTCTACGCTCAGGACCGGGAAGCGATGCTGAAGAACATCGGCCTGGGATACGGGCGCCTGGCGACCGGTCCCATCAACCCGCTGATGGGCGGCGGCTTCCCGGCGGACCTGAAGCCGTTCTCTTACGATCCCGACAAGGCGCGGCAACTGCTGCGGGAGGCGGGGTGGAGGCCCGGGCGCGACGGCGTGTTGGAAAAGGATGGGACGCGCTTCTCCGTCTCCATGATCATGGACCGCGGCAACCCCACGCGCTCGCAGTTCGGCGTGGCCGCCAAGTCTTACTGGGGTCGGGTCGGCGTCGACGTGCGGCTGGAGACGCTGGACTTCAACGCCTGGCTCGGCCGGCAGCGGGCCAATCCGCCGACGTACGAGACCGCGGTCGCCTGGCTGATCACACCGCCCGACCCGGACGTGAGCGCCTACTACCAGTGCGGCGCGGGCCTGGCCAATGCCTGGCGGTTCTGCAACCGCGAGCTGGACGAGGCCTTGAACAAAGCCCGGGCGACCCTGGATGTCAGGGCGCGGGCGCGCATCTATCACCGGGTTCAGGAGATCATTTACACCGAGGCCGCCAACGTCTTCATCTTCTACCCCGACGAGATCCAGGCGCTGCATCGCCGGGTGAAGGGCTTCCCGAAGATCGGCTACCGGGACGCGATGCCCTGGGCGCACCGGATCTGGATCGCGGACTAGCCGAAAAGGTTGGGTGGATTGTCCTTACGCCAATCCACCCTTCACCGGGTGTCCGACGGGGGGAGGGCCTTGGCACGTGCCCCGCGAGTGCAAGATGTTTCACTCTACCGCGCTCGCCGAACGCACGGCGCCTCCCCCCGCCCCTCCCTCCTGCGAAGGTGGGAAGTCCGAAACATCGGTGATGCTCGGCCTCAGCGGCGCGAGTCCAATCCTGCGCCGGTCAACTTGCGGCTCCGGTACCGACACATCATGGGAAGCTGGGCCTGCGCATGAATGACGCATGACACTGCCAGGACGCGCTCCCAGCGTGGCCAGCGCGCACGTGGCGAGCGTGGTGTAGGCGAAAATGTCAGGGCGGCGTGCGCGCGCACGCCGCCCGCCCACTCCCGGTAGGGGAGACCCCCACCTGGATCGGCGGTTCCCGCCGGATCGGGCCGCTGGCGTCCGGGCTGCGGCCGGCGTTCTGTGCCGCGAGGGAACCAGGATGGCCCGTTACCTCACCCGGCGGCTGATCGAGACAGTGGTCCTGCTGGTCGTCGTCAGCATGGTGAGCTTCGCGCTCATCCTGACGGCGCCGGGCGGCCCGTCCATCCTCATGGATCCCAATGCCACAGCCCAGGACATCGCCCGCATGCGCACGCTCCTGGGCCTGGATGATCCGCTCTACGTCCAGTACTGGCGCTGGCTGGCCCAGGTGCTGCGCGGCAACCTGGGCGTTTCCATGAACATCGGGCGCCCCGTGTACGACGTGGTCATGCAGAGCCTGCCGCCGACGCTGCTGCTCTCCGTGGCCGGGCTGGGTCTGGCCGTGCTCACGGCCATCCCGCTGGGGGTCGCCTCCGCGGTCCGCCGCTATTCCGTCACCGACCACCTGTCCGCCGCGGTCAGCCTGTTCGGCGTCTCCATCCCGGTCTTCTGGTACGGCCTGATGTTGATCGTGCTGGTCTCCATCAAGGTGAAGCTCTTCCCGGCCGGCGGGATGTACGCGCCGGGCACCACCTCCACGGCCGACCTGCTGCACCACCTGGTGCTCCCCGCCTTCGTCCTGGGGACCACCAACATGGCGCCCATCGTGCGCTACACTCGCAGCAGCATGCTCACCGTGCTGCGGGAGGACTACGTGCGCACGGCCCGTGCCAAGGGGCTCGCGGAGATCCACGTGCGCTACGGGCATGCCCTGCGCAACGCCCTGATTCCCGTCGTCACCGCGATCGGGCTCCGCCTCCCGCTGCTGGTGGGCGGCGCCGCGGTGACCGAGACGGTCTTCTCCTGGCCCGGCATGGGGAACCTGGCCGTGAACGCGGCGTTCCAGCGCGACCACTCTACGCTGATGGGCGTCACGCTCGTCGTCTCCGCGGTGGTGGTGCTCAGCAACCTGTTCATCGACGTGCTGTACGTCTATCTGGACC
>JACQTN010000368.1 GCA_016210785.1 Armatimonadota bacterium | reverse complement strand
CTGGGGATCGCACGCCCCTGAGGGCTACGCGACACGGGCGAACGTCGCGCGGCGCACGCGGGATCATGACGCCGGCGCCCGCCCCGTACCGGCGCCGTGAGGTTCACCGGTACACGTGGTTAAGCATCACGTAGACCAGCAGGCCCAGAGCCAGGCTCACCCCCCATAGCCGCACCGCCACCCGCCCCACGCCGGGATGCCGCGTCTGCGGGATCGCGGCCACGTCGTGCGTGAGGCCCACCACCACGTTGTACACCACCGGAGGCACGGAGAGGATGGAGAGGAGGACGTGGATCGACAGCGCGGGGAGGTAGAGATACCGGTACACATCTCGCGGCCCGGGGAACGCTTTGACCCCGCCCAGCGACACCCGCGTCACGTACAGCACGAGAAACGCCGAGATGAGCGCCGTGGCCGCCAGCATGTAGCGCCGGTGCGCGCCCACGTCTCCCCGCCGCACCGCACGCCATCCCAGCAGCAGGCAGGCCAGCGCGGCGGTGTTGATCACGGCAATGACGTGGGGCAGCAACGCCACCACCTGCGCCAGCGCGGGCGCCAAGTGGGCGGGCGGCCGGCGCGTGAGGGCAAAGCCCAGCGCCGCGTACGCGGCCGCGGTGATGACCACCGTCGCTGCAATCGGGGAACGCGCTCGCGTGGATGTCAGGGAAAGCATCGCTCGGACCCCCGAGCTTCTTCTTCCGCCGCGGCCGCCGGAACCCCTGCCGCCCGCGCCTCCGCCGCGTCAGGCAGGAGGAGCGGAATCGCGCATACAAGCGCAAAAGGCACAGCCGCGGGGAACCGCAAGTGATGCCACGTCGGGGGTCCGCGAGGCGGGGGATACCTGGTGGGCCCGCGTGGACTCGAACCACGGACCTCAGCCTTATCAGGGCTGCGCTCTAACCACCTGAGCTACGGGCCCACCGTGCACTGTGTAGTATAGAGGAGCGCCCAAGTTGGGTCAAGACTGAGCGGTGCCGACCCCCGCAGTGCTCCCTCAGACCAGCCGCAGGCGGGCGAACCGGCGTTTCCCCACCCGCAGCACCATCCCCGGCCGGACTTCGATCTCGGCATCGATATCCGTGCACCGGCTCCCGTCGATGCTGACGCCGCCCTGGGAGATGAGCCGGCGCGCCTCGCTGTTGGACTCGGTCAACCCCGCCAGCACCAGCAGCCGCACCACCCAGATGCGCCCGTCCCGCACGTCCTCGGGGCTGAGCGTCACCTCGGGGATATCCTCCGGCAGGTCCCTTTCCACGAAGACGCGGTCGAACGCGCGCTCCGCGGCGGCCGCCGCGTCCGCCCCGTGATAGATCGTGACGATCTCCCGGGCCAGCCGGCGCTTCACGTCGCGCGGGTGGAGCGTGCCGCCGGCCAGGCCCCGCCCGATGGCCGAAATCTCGTCCAGCGGCACATCGGTGCAGAGGGTGAAGTACTGGGCCATGGCGTCGTCGGGGACGGACATCACCTTGCCATACATCTGGTCCGGCGGCTCGGCGATGCCGATGTAGTTCCCCAGGCTCTTGCTCATCTTCTGCACGCCGTCCAGCCCCACCAGGATCGGCATGAGGAAGACGATCTGCGGCTCCTGGCCGTGCTCGCGCTGGAGGTCGCGCCCCATGAGGTTATTGAACTTCTGGTCCTGCCCACCCATCTCCACGTCCGCCTCCAGGACCACCGAGTCGTAGGCCTGGCACAACGGGTAGAGGATCTCGTGGACGCCGATCGGCCGCCCTTCGCGGAGCCGCTCGGTGAAATCGTCCCGTTCGAGGATGCGCGCCACGGTGGTCCTGGCCGCCAGCCGGATGACATCGTGGAAGGCCAGGGGACCGAGCCACTGGCTGTTGAAGGTGACGCGGGTCTTCGCGGGGTCCAGGATCTTCCCGTACTGCTCCCGGTAGGTGGCGGCGTTGCGGGCCACCTCCTCCGGCGACAGCGGGGGGCGCGTCTCCTTTTTCCCGCTGGGGTCGCCAATGAGACCGGTGAAGTCGCCGATGACGATGATGACCTGGTGCCCCAGGTCCTGGAAGTGACGCAGCTTCCGCAGCACCACGGCGAAGCCCAGGTGGATGTCGGGCGCGGTGGGGTCGATGCCCAGCTTCACGCGCAGCGGCCGGCCCTGGCGCAGCTTGGCCAGCAGCTCCTCTTCGTTGATGATCTCCGCGGCGCCGCGCCGCAGGATGGTGAGTTGCTCCTCAGGGGTCACCGCACGGCCTCCAGCCCTATCCGCTCGAGCACACGCACTCCCGCGGGGATCGGATGTTCTCGATTATAACACCCGGACCCGTTCAGCCAATATCGAGCTCCACGACGGTGGCGCCGCTCCCACCCTCCCCGTCGCCGCCCAGCCGGTAGGCGCGCACGTGCGGGTGGGACGCCAGCAACTCGTGGACGGCGCGCCGCAGCGCGCCGGTGCCCTTCCCGTGGATGATGGTGACGCGCGGCAGACGCGCCAGGAAGGCCTCGTCCAGGTACTTGTCCACCTCCAGCACGCCCTCGTCCGCCATGCGCCCGCGGATGTCCAGCGACGCGGCGACCGCGGACAGGCTGTCCGCTCTCCGCACGAGCCGCGACGCCGGCGCACTCTCCGCCGGCCGCAGCGCGCTCAGGGGAACGCGGACGCGCGCGCTGCCGATCTGCACCTCCACCTCGCCCCGCTCGTCCGCCCCCGCGGCCACGGTGCCGGTCTGCCCCAGGGTTGAGACATAGACCATGTCGCCCGGCCGCGCCGCCCGCAGCGCCTCGCCGGCCACCTCCGGCCGCGCCGCCTCGCGCTGCGCGTCCCAGCGGGTGATCAACTCCCGCAGCCGCTCCCGCGCCCGCTGGATCGCCTGCGCCGTCGCCTCCTCGCGCAGCTCCCTGATGATCGCCTCCACCTGCGCCCGCGACTCCCGCAGCAGCCGCGCCGCCTCGTCGTGCACCCGACCCAGCACGCGCTTGCGCTCTTCCTCCAGCCGCTGCAGCTTCTCCCCGTACTCGCGGCGGAGGCGCTCCATCTCCCGCCGCGCCGCCTCCATGTCCGACCGCTCGCGGGCCACGCTCTGACGGTCTCGCTCGATATCTTGAAGAAGGCTGTCCACGGCCCGCTCTTCGTGGGTCAGGAAGGTGCGGGCCCGGTCCACGAGTGGGGCAGGCAGCCCGAGCCGGCCGGCGATGATGAAGGCGTTGCTGCGGCCGGGCACGCCGATCTGCAGCCGGAAGGTGGGCCGCAGCGTTTCCGGGTCGAACTCCACCGACGCGTTCTCGATGCCCGGGATCTGGTAGGCGAGCGCCTTCAGCTCATTATAGTGGGTGGTGACGGCGGTGCGGGCGCCCGAGGCGTGCAGGTGCTCGATGATGGAACGGGCCAGCGCCACGCCCTCGGTGGGATCGGTGCCGGCGCCCACCTCATCCAGCAGCACCAGCGCCCCGTTCCACGGAGCGGGTGAGGACAGGCCCGGTGCGAGAGCGGATGCACCGGGTGCGGGCGACACCTGTGCACCGAGCGGCGCAGGTGGTGCCTCCGTGGACGCGGTACCCGGACCGGTCGCCGCGGACTGTGGAGCCGCGGACGCCTGCGCGGCGCGCGGCGGGGACGCCGTCTCCACCTGCCGCAGGATGTCCACCACCGCGCTCATGTGGGAGGAGAACGTGGAGAGGTTCTGCTCGATGCTCTGCTCGTCGCCGATGTCGGCAAACACTTTGGTGAAGACGCCGACGTGCGACCCGTCCTCTGCGGGCACGTGCAGGCCCGCCTGCACCATCAGCGTAAGCAGCCCGACCGTCTTCAGCGTGACGGTCTTGCCGCCGGTGTTGGGGCCGGTGATGACCAGCGTGGTGAAGCGGCCGCCCACCTCCACGTCCACCGGCACGACCTTGCCCGCGCGCAGACCGCTCTGCCCCGCTCCCTCGCTCTCCGCGTCCCCGCCCGCCGCGTCCTCTTCGTCCCGCCTGACCAGCAGCGGGTGCCGGGCGCCGCGCAGGACGATCAGGCCGCGCGTGTTCAATCGCGGGGCCGCCGCCTTCATGGCCCGGCTCAGCGCCGCCTTCGCCGCGGCGAAGTCCAGCCGGCCCATCGCGGCCACGGTCTCCAGCAGCAGGCCCTTGCGCTCCGCCACCATGGCGCTCAGCGCGCGCAGGATGCGATTGACCTCCTCCTGCTCCTCCACCTGCAACTCCCGCAGCCGGTTCCCCAGCGGCACCACGCCCAGCGGCTCCATGAAAGCGGTGGCGCCGCTACTGGAGAGGTCGTGCAGCACGCCGGGAAACTGCCCGCGGAATTCCGCCTTCACCGGGACCACGTAGCGGTCGCCGCGCATGGTGATGAGCGATTCCTGCAGCATGCGCGCGGTGGCGGAGTTGCGCAGCACCTCCTCCATCTTCTCCTTGATGCGGTTGGCCGCGGTGCGCTGCTCGCGCCGCAGCTTCCCCAGTGCCTCGCTGGCGGTGTCCAGCACCGTGGCGTCCTCGCCGATGGAGCG
>JACQTN010000367.1 GCA_016210785.1 Armatimonadota bacterium | reverse complement strand
GGTGAGGACGCGCCGCGGGTGCACGAATCCCGTGACGACCAGGCCGTACTTGGGCTCCGGATCGTCCAGGCTGTGGCCGCCGATGATGTCGATCCCGGCCTCCTTCGCCTTCTCCGCCCCGCCCCGCAGAATCTCACCCAGGACGTCCAGCGGGATCTTGCCGCGCGGAAATCCCACCACGTTCAGGGCAAAGACCGGCCTGGCGCCCATCGCATAGATGTCCGACAGGCTGTTGGCGGCGGAGATCGCTCCGAACCAGTACGGGTCGTCCACCACCGGCGTGAAGAGGTCCACCGTCTGCACCAGGGCCAGGTCGTCGCTCACCTGGTAGACGGCGGCGTCGTCACGCGTGGCCGGCCCGACCAGCACGCGAGGATCGCTGATCGCCGGAAGTTGTCGCAGGACCTGCCCCAGGTCCGCCGGGCTGAGCTTGGACGCTCAACCCGCGCAGGCCACCATGGTGGTGAGGCGGATCCGCTCGCGCTCGCTCATCCCTGCCTCCCGCTAAGCATCCGGCTTCAACATCGAGCCCATTGTAGCATCTGCGCCCCACGCGGGCCAGGAGGCCGGCCGGGCGTGCACGAATCCTACGCGACGTGAAGGACACGTCCGCGCACGATGTTCCGGTCGGTGGCGCCGCCGCCCTGGTGGGCGCGGCGGTGTTCCTGTCGGCGCGAAGCTTCCCCAGGCTGGAGGACGGCATCCCGGGTCCTGGGCTGTTCCCGCAGGCCGTGGGGATTCTGATGATCATCACCGGCATCGGGCTGCTGGTGCACGGATGGCGGACCGCTTCCTGGTTGGGGCTGCGGCGGCTCCGCGCCGCGCTAACTGGGCGGCCCGCGGCCGGCATCCTGGTAGTGGCCGCCGCGGGTGCGGCATACGCGGGGCTGCTCCCCTATCTGGGGTTCCGCCTGAGCGCCTGGCTGGCGGCTCTGCTGGTGATGCTGCGCATGGGCGTCTCCCCGTGGCGGAGCCTTCCCGCGGCAGCGCTTCTGACGCTGCTGGTCTACGCGGTGTACGCGAAGCTCAAGGTCCCGCTCCCGGTGGGCGTGCTGGGGTGGTGAGCGCCGTGGGCACGCTGGGACCGCCGCTGGCGCTGCTGTTCAGGCCGGAGGTGCTGGCCCTGGTGGTCTCGGCAGGCGTGTGCGGGCTGGCCGCGGGCGCCGTCGCGCGCCTGGGCCCGGCCGCGACCGTGGCGTTGCTGGCTCCCCTGGCCCTCTACGTCGATCCCATGGTGGCGCTCACGGCTATCATCGTCGCCGGGACCGTCGCCGCGGTGTTCCACGCCGAGCCGGCGGGCCCGTCCGCGCCCCCGGAAAGCGACATGCCGTCCGCACCGGGGGGCACCGATCGGGGGACCGCGGCGGCCGTGGGCTCCCTCGCCGGTGCAGTGGTGCTGACCGCAGCGCTATCGATGGCCGGTCCCGTGGTGCGCCTGGGACCGGCGGCGTTCTTCTGGGTCGCGATCTTCGCCATGAGCGCCGCCGTCCTCACCGCGTCCGCCGCGCCCATGCGGGCGCTCCTCTCCCTGCTGATCGGGCTCCTGCTGTCCACTAGCGGCCCGGACCGCAGCCTGGGCTTCCCCCGCTTCACCTTCGGACGCCCGGAACTGCTCACCGGCCTGCAGTTCCTCCCGGTGATCCTGGGCCTGCTCGTGGTGAGCCGGGTCATCCGCGCGGTGGTCACCGCCAGCGCGCCCGCCACGGAGCCCGATGCGGCGCGGAGCGCGTATCTGGGTCCCCGGGCGCGGGCGCCGCTCCGGACTCCGGAGATCCTCCGGTGGGGAGCTTTCGGTGCCCTGACGGGCATGATCCCGGGGGCGGGTGCGGAGATCGCGGGCCGCCTGGCGCCGCCGGCGGACGAGCAGGGTGCGCAACCCGGCGGGCATGCACCGACACCCGCGGCCGCGGGGGACGTGGCCCGGCATGCGGGCATGGCGACCGCCTGGCTGCCCACGCTGCTGCTCGGGGTTCCCGCAGACGCGGTGACGGCCATCGTCGTGGGGCTATTCTTCATGAAGAGCATGGCCGCCGGGGGTCGCACCGCGCTACAGCAAGGGGAGATGCTCTCCGGAACGGCCGTGGCCTTCCTGGCCGCTGCCGCGCTGCTGATCCCCCTGTGGCGGCTCGCCGGTGCGCTGGGACTGGGGGCGCTCCGGGCGTCGCGAGGCATCGTCTGGCCGGGCGTGCTGCTGGCCGCCCTCACCGGCGCCTACGCGGCCGCGCAGAGCCTCTTCGACGTGGGCGTGCTGCTGGCGGTGGGCGTGGTGGGGTACGCGCTGCTGGCCGCGGGATATCCCCTGGGTCCCGCGCTGATGGGACTGGTGCTGGGCCCTGTGGCGGAACAGCAGTTCATGCTGGCCATGGCCGGGACGCGGTGGAACGTCCCGGACTTCCTGCTGCAGCCGCCCAGCCTGGTGGGCGCCCTGCTGACGGCGGCGCTGTGGCTCCTCTCCCTCGCCGTCGGCCTGGCGGACAGGGGGGCCGGGCAGGTCGCCCCCGGCGCACCAGGTCGGAAGCCGTAACCCCGCCGGCGGCCGCGGTCCCGCCGCGCCACCACTTCCGGCGTCTCCTCCTCCCTGGTATGATGGATGGTGAACACACTCCAGTTGTGGAACTCGTGCGGTGGAGCGCGTGCGGTGAACCTGCACCAGTTGAAGATCTTTCAGACCGTCGCCCGGCTGGGCAGTTACTCGCGGGCCGCCGAGGAACTGCGCATCAGCCAGCCGTCGGTGAGCATCCAGGTGGCCGACCTGGAACGGTCCCTGGGCGTGGACCTGTTCGAGCAGATCGGCAAGCGCATCTACCTGACGGAGGCCGGGCGCACGCTGGAAGAGTATGCGCGGCGCATCCTGTCCCTGGTGGACGAGACCCAGGCCGCGCTGGAGGACGTGCAGAAGCTACGCCGCGGGCGCCTGATCATCGGCGCCAGCACCACGCCGGGCACCTACATCCTGCCCCCGCTGCTGGGCGACTACAAGCGCAACCATCCCCAGGTGGAGGTGCGCCTGGACATCGCCAACTCGCGGCGCATCCAGGAACGCCTGCTGCGCAACGAGCTGGACCTGGGCGTGGTAGGCTGGAGCGTGACCGGCAAGGACCTGGTGGTGGAGCCGTTCCTGATGGACTCCCTGGTGGCCATCGCCGCGGCCGGCCATCCGCTGGCCTCGCGCGAGCGCGTGACGCTGGCGGACCTGATCCGCGAGCCCCTGCTGGTCCGGGAGCGCGGCACGGGGACGCGCGAAGCGATCGAGGAAGCCTTCGCCCGCATGAATCTCACGCTGACCCCGGTGATGGAACTGGGAAGCGCGGAAGCCATCAAGCAGGCGGTGGCGGCGAACCTGGGAGTCTCCATCATCAGCCGGTTCGCCGTGACGCTGGAGGTCAACGCGGGACTGCTGGGAATCCTCCCCGTGGAAGACCTGCGCATCGAGCGGCCCCTGTACATCGTGCGCCACCGCGACAAGCGCCTGACCCGGGCAGCCCAGGCCTTCCTGGACCTCCTGGCCCGCAGCCGGGAGATAGCGCGGGTCTAGCCCATAAGGTTGGGCGAAGTGGCTTTGCGCCACTTCACCCTTCACCAAGTGTCCGGCCGGGGGAGGCCCTTCGCGGCACGAGTTTCACGGTTGCGAGGAGGACCATGCTACCGCGCTCACCGGACTCACGGCGCCCCCACGAACCGGCACGTTCAACGCCGTGCAAGGCGGGTGCGTTCTACCGCGCGGCACGTTCAACGTCGGTGCAAGGTGCACCACTCCACCGCGCTCACCGGACTCACGGCGCACCGACTCACGGCGCACCCGCGACGGTGGGGTATGCCGCAACACTCGTGATGCTCGGACTCGGCCCAGCCGGTCCTGCGCATGTAAGTGGTGTGGCTTTCCAAAACGCTTACCTGGCAGCTCCGGTCAGCGGCGGTTGGCCCGTACCATCAGAGGTCCCCACCATGCGCCTCCCCGTCGTAGCCATCGTCGGCCGGCCTAACGTCGGCAAGTCCGCCCTGCTCAATCGCCTGGCCCACCGCCAGGCGGCCATCGTCGAGGACGCCCCCGGCATGACCCGCGACCGCCTCTACGCGGAGTGCGAGTGGGAGGGGCGGCGGTTTCTCGCGGTGGACACCGGCGGTTTCCTCTCCCAGACCGACGATCCCCTGCTGACCCGGGTGCGCGACCAGGCACAGCGGGCGGTGCGGGAGGCCGACCTCACCCTCCTCGTGGTGGACGCCCGGCAGGGCGTGACGCCGGAGGATGAGGCCATCGCCCAGTGGCTGCGCACCCTGAACGCCACGGTCCTCCTGGTCGCCAACAAAGTGGAGGGACCCCGCCAGGCCCTGGACGCGCAGGAGTTTTTCGCGCTGGGCCTGGGTGAACCGTTCCCGGTGTCGGCGCTGCACGGCCTTGGCACCGGCGACCTGCTCAGCGAGATTCTCATCCACCTGCCCGAGGAGGGAACACCGGAGGAGACGCCGGTGGCGCGGGTGGCCATCGTCGGGCGACCCAACGTCGGCAAGTCCTCTCTGGTCAACGCCATCGTCGGCGAAGAGCGCGTCATCGTGGACGACCGTCCCGGCACCACGCGGGACGCGGTGGACACCTTCCTGCGCCGCGACGATCGCCCCCTGGCGTTGATCGACACGGCCGGGCTGCGCCGGCCGCCTCGCGTGACGGCGTCGGTGGAACGCCACAGCGTGGGCCGCGCGCTGCACGCCATCAAGCGCGCCGATATCACCGTGCTGGTCGTGGATGCCGCGGAGGGCATCACCGATCAGGAGCGGCGGATCGTGCGGGTGGTGGAACGACAGGGTTGCGGTCTGGTGGTCGCGGTGAACAAGTGGGACAAGGTCTCGGACGCCCCGCGGGCGACGGCGCGGGCCCGGAACCAGGTGCGCGAGGCGCTGCGCGGCGCCGCCTACGCCCGGATCGTCTTCACATCCGCGGCAAAGGGGTGGGGGATCGCCGAGCTGCTGGACGCGGTGACGGCCGCGATGGAGAGCTACAGCTCCCGCGTCGGCACCGGCCCCCTCAACCGGTGGCTGGAAGAGGCCGAGGCGGCGAACGCCCCGTCCGCGAACCGGGTAGGCCGGCGCGTGAAGATTCTCTACGCCACGCAGGCGCAGACGCGGCCGCCCACCATCATTCTCTTCGTCAACGATCCCACGCTCATGCCGGACCAGTATCTGCGTTATCTGGAGCGGCGCCTGCGCCAGGCACTGCCCCTGGAAGGCACGCCCATCCGCTTCCAGCTCCGGGCCCGGCGCCAGAGGGAGCACGGGGCGCACCCCTCCGGCGTCCATCCCGATTGATCGCGCCGGCCCGATTCAGCCAGTCACGACCCGCCAGGTGCCTCCTCGGTCGAGCCTGAATCCCAGCGATGCCCGCCCGGGGCTCATCTCCGGTCCGCGGAGGTACCATGACACAGGAATCTCCGCGCGGGCCTACGAAAGGCGTATGCAGCCGCCGCGGTGGCCGGGAGACCGGGGCGCCTGCACGCGGATGAGTGGAGGGGACGTCATGCGGCAGGGGATGTGGTGGCTGGTGATCGTGGCTGTGGCCGGCGGCGTCCTGGCGGGCGCGGGGATCGCCGTCGGGCAGGCCGGCATCGAGGACCGTCTCGTCATCATCACGCCCGTCGCCCGCACCGTGGCCGATCCGACCGTGGCTTCAGGGAATAGTGCGTGAGGCTGGATCTCCCCGCGCACTATTCCCGGTATACCTCCCTGCGGTGCCCGACACGGAAGACGATGACTTTCCGCTGCTTCTCATCGACGGTGTAAAGGACCCGGTACTCGCCCTGATCCAGGCGAAAACCCTTGCGCCCGGCCACCTCGGGGTCGTGGTAGCCTTTTAGCTCCTCGCTGTCATGGGGACGGGGATTCTGACCCAGCTCCAGGATGCGCATCAGAACCTGTCTGAAGATCTTGGCGTCGAGATGGGCGACCTGCTTGACGACCTTCTTGTTGATCCGAAGGTCGTAGAGCATTTAGCGATGGCCCTTGCTCGGGGTTCTCCTCCGCCCGGCTTTTCTGCGCCCTCGCGGCTTCTCGTCCGTGACCGCGCGGTGGCCCGAGCTGTACCGGGTGCCCGTGGAGAGGCTCTTCGGCTCGGGCGTGGACACTTGGGTGTCGTGCCAGGCACGAATGAGTTCTCCAACCTCCATCGTGCCCCCAGACTCGCGCACCGCGCGCTCGAGGAGCCGCGCATCACGCTCCATCTCCAGTTCCCTGAGGCGCCGGAGTTCCTCCACGGAGATCAACGCGGCCTCCGGTCTGCCGCGGCTGCCGATGGCAACCGTCTCTCCCTTGTAGGCCGCCCGCTTGACGAGTTCTGAGAACTGGCGCTTGGCGTCGGCAATGCTGTAAATCATCGCACATCCTCCCCGGGCCTGACCTTCATGGTCAACTATATCATAAAGATCATGATGGTACAATTCGCAGTAGACGGGAGGGTGGAAGCGGTGGCAACGCGGGCCCGGGAGGGCCGCGCGCGACGCTTCGAGAAGCAACACGTAGCGGGCACACGGGGGCTGGCGCCATGCGCGTGCAGTTGGTGGACGTCGTCACGCGATTCAAGGCCACGGAGGCGCTGGCCGGGGTCTCTCTCACCATTGAAGAGGGCGAGTTCTTCACGCTGCTCGGACCCTCCGGCTGCGGCAAGACGACCACCCTGCGCGTCATCGCCGGGTTCTACGACCCCGACGCGGGGACGGTGAGGTTCGGCGACACGGTGGTGAGCGGCGTGCCGCCGGCGGAGCGCGGCATCGGCATCGTCTTCCAAAACTACGTCCTGTGGCCCCACATGGCCGTCTTTGAGAACGTGGCCTACGGCCTGCGCATCCAGCGCCGGCCGCCCGACGAGATCCGCACGCGGGTGGCCGCGGCGCCGGGGTTCGTGCTCATCGTGCTGTGCGCGGTCACCCTGGGGATCATCCACCGGCTGGCGGGCGCCCGCATGGGCGGCCTGTTTGGTTCTGGCGGCGGCTAGTCAGGACCCCCTCTCCCGTCCGCGGGAGAGGGTCGGGGTGAGGGCTAGACGCCAGGGCAGGTGGAGGACGCGAGGATCATCTGTGGCTGACGTCCGCCGTCCCACCCACTTCTTCTCCGGCTACGTCTTCGACCTGGACGGCACTGTGTATCTCGGCGATGCGGCGCTACCCGGCGCGCGCGAGGTGATCGCCGCGGTGCGCGGCCGCGGCGCCCGCGTCGTCTTCCTCTCCAACAATCCCCTGCGTACCCGCGCCCAGTACGCGGGCAAGCTGACCAGTCTCGGCATCGCCACCCGCCCGGAAGACGTCATCAACTCGTCATGCGTGCTGGTGGAGTACTTGCAGCGGCGTGCCCCCGGTCGGGCGCTCTTCGTGGTGGGAGAGGACTCGGTGAAGGGCGAGCTGCGCGCGGCCGGTTTCCGCTTCTCCGAGACGCCGCAGGAGATTGACCTGGTCGTGGCATGTTTCGACCGGACCTTTGACTACCGCAAGCTGCAGGTGGCCTTCGACGCCATCCGCGCCGGCGCCGGGTTCATCGCCACCAACCTGGACGCCTACTGCCCGGTACCGGGCGGCGGGCTGCCGGACTGCGGCGCCATCGTGGCGGCCATCGAGGCCTGCACGGGGAAGAGGGTGGAGGCGGTGATGGGCAAGCCTTCGCCGATCATGGGCGCGGTCATTTTGGAGAAACTTGGCCTGCCGCCGGCGCAGTGTGTGATCGTGGGGGACCGGCTGGAGACCGACATGGCCCTCGGCCACGCGGTGGGCATACACACGGCGTTGGTCCTGACCGGCGCCACGGCCCGCGCACGCCTGGCCGCCTGGGCCACGCCACCGGAGTTCGTCCTGGAGCGGCTGGCCGATCTGCTGCCGGGGTAGGTGCCTGCCCGAGTATTCCGCTCGTCCTGAGCGAAGTCGAAGGGCAGAGATCTCAGTGAGGTCCGTGCTTCGACGGGCTCCACACGGGCGCATCCGACGCTAGATTGGCCCCACCGGACGCGATCGCGATGCCGTCTACGCCGGCGCACCCGCGGGCAGGATGGCCTCCAATTCCCTGCGCACCGCTTGCCGGTAGGCCTCGACCTGCGCGTCCATCTCTCCGGTACCCCAGCCCATCTCCGCGCCGAGGATCTCCGCGGCGCGCCTTGCGCACCCCAGGCCGTGGTCCGGGTCCAGGATCGTGAGGCGCATACGCAGCAGCAGGAGATCGGTGAGAGTCAACGCCATCTCATGCCGCGCCGCGTAGACCACCTCGGCGGCGATGAAGGGGAGCGAGGGCAGGAGCGGGGTGGCCAGCGCGGGGTTCTCCTCCGCCAGGTCCAGCACGGCCTCCGCGTGGTCCCCGTAACCCTCCAGCAGGTGCTTCGACACCTCACCGCCCAGGCCCAGCGCCTGTACGCGGCGGGGTACCCGCGGGCGGACCTCCTCCAGGCCCTCCGCACCGTCGAGGGGGAGAATCGCGGTGGTGCAGGGCAGCGGGCGGCCGGCGCGCCGGGCCAGGTGGTCTACCGCGTCCTGCGCCATGCGCCGGTAGGTCGTGAGCTTGCCGCCGACGATGGAGACGAGGCCGGTCGCGCTTTCCACCACCTGGTGCTCGCGGGAGAGCGCCGCGGTCGGCGCGCCTTCCGCGGCAGAGATGAGCGGGCGCAGGCCCGCGTAGGCACCGATGACGTCCGCGGTTGTGAGGCCCGTGTTCAGCACGTGGTTCGCGTGCTCGATCAGATAGCGGACCTCGCCGGGTTCGGCGACGGGATGCACCAGGTCGCCGCTGTACGCCTCGTCGGTGGTGCCGAGGATGACGCGCCGGCCCCAGGGGACGAGGAACGCCAGCCGGCCGTCGCTGGTCTCGGGGATGACGACCGCCGTCTCGTGGAGCCCGGCGCGGGCGCGGTCCACCACCAGGTGGACGCCCTTGGCGTGTTTCAACCGGAACGCGGGTCTGGTGCCGTCGAGCCGGGCGACCTCCTCGGCCCAGATGCCCGCGGCGTTCACCACGTGCGGGGCACCGATGGTATGATGCGCCCCGGCGATCTCGTCGCGGACCTCCGCGCCGGTGACGCGGCCGTCCTTCAGGCGCAGCGCTGTCACCCGCGCGTGGTTGGCCAGCAGCGCCCCGCGCACCGCAGCCGACCGCAGCACGGCCAGGGTCAGGCGGACGTCATCGGTCTGCGCGTCGTAGTACAGGAAGACCACGCGCAGGCCGTCGGTGCGCAGGCCGGGAGCCAGGCGGACCGCCGTCTCCTGGGACAGGCGGCGGTGGCGCGGTACCGGCTGGCGTGCAGAACCCGCGTGGGCGGTGCCCACCCCGGAGAACTCTTTGTGGAATGAAGCAGACGCTCCCGCCAGGAAGTCGTACGCCCACAGGCCGGCGCGCACGCCGAGGGGCGCGAGGGACGAGAGGATCGCGGGAACGCGCATCCCCAGCGGGCGGCGGACCTCCCGGTAGAAGGGGATCAGGAAGGGCAGGGGTCGCACCAGGTGCGGGGCAATGGTCAGCAACGTGGCCCGTTCGTGCAGCGCCTCCCGCACCAGGGCGATGTTGCCCTGGGGCACGTAGCGGATGCCGCCGTGAACGAGCTTCGTGGAACGGCTGGTGGTGCCGCCGGCGAAGTCGCGGGCATCCACCAGGCCGACGCGGAAGCCGCGTGCCGCCGCGTCCAGGGCCACGCCGGCGCCCGTGATGCCGCCACCGATGACCAGGACATCCACGCCGTGGGCGGCCATGCGGCGAAGCGCTTCCCGGCGAGTGCGGGCGGAGAGTTCCAGCATGCGAGATATCACCTGTCACAGCCGCTGTGATGCTCTCTTCGCCCCCCGTAGGGCGCGCCCCTGTGATTCAGACGTAAGGAAGTAGTCCGGCTAAAACGAGTCTGCGGCCAGCATTCCGGCGCGTCACGCCCTGCCAGAGGGGGCGGAGTTGACGCGCCGGGTCTTTTTGTGCGAAAATC
>JACQTN010000366.1 GCA_016210785.1 Armatimonadota bacterium | reverse complement strand
TAGTACTCGTTGAACGACCATTCGGCGATGGTGTAGGGACCGGTGAGCATGCCCTTGACCGGCCGCCTGCTCAGCGACTGGGCGTACTTCCACCAGTCCACGGTGATGGGGCGGCGCCGGCCCACGGGGCCGACCACCGCCGGCTTGGGGTAGTACCGGTTGCCGTAGGAGCGCACCAGTCCCGCGATGGAGAAACCCTCCATCTCGTCGGCGAAGAACGCCACCATGTCGCCGCGGTATTGCTCGCCGTCCACCAGGATGTCGATGTCGAGCTGCTCCTGGCGCTCGATCCATTCCCGGGTGGCCTGCTTCTCCAGGCCCTGCAGTTCTTCCGGGGAGATCTGCTTGCGCAGGTGCTTGCGCCGCGCCTCCAGCAGGTAGGGCGGCTTGGGGAAGCTGCCCACAGTGGTGGTCGGCAGGGGGGGCATGCTCATCGGGACACCTCCAGACTCTCCCTGGCCTGCCGGACGCCACTCACCAACGCGTCGAGCTTACGGCGGGCCACGCCGCGGGGCAGGAACTCCAGCCCCGCGCTGGGACTGACGTGCAGCTTCTCGGGTGAGACCACCCGGCAGGCCCGGGCGACGGCGGCGGCGATCTCCGCGGGGCTCTCCATCCTGGTGTTGCGGGCGTCCAGCACGCCCAGGCCCAGCTCCCTGGTGAACGGCGCCTGGGCGATCACCTCCCAGTTCTTCGCGCCGGCCACGACGTCGAGCCCGATGACCTGGAAGGGCAGGCTCAGGATCTCCGGGTAGATATGGCCCACGTCGCCGAAGTAGGTGTACAGGGCCAGCGTCGCCTTGACCCCTTCCGTCACGGCGGCCATGGCCTCGAAGAAGAGCGTCCGGTCTGCGGCCAGGTACCGCTTCAACTCCGAGGCTGCAGCGGGCTCGTCCACCTGGATGATGGGCGCGCCGGCCGCCTCCAGCGCCCGGATTTCCTGGTTGAGGGCGCGCGCCAGCGCCATCACCAGGGCGCCCAGGTTCGGGTAGAAGCTGTTCTTGCTGAGGCGTGCGATGGTGTAGGGGCCGGTCACCACCGCCTTGAGCGGCCTTGTGGCGTGGGCACGCGCGAACTGGTAGTCCGCTACCGTGATGGGCGCCGTCCACCCCACCTCTCCCTGGCAGACCGGAGCCCGGTAGTACACGTTGGTGTCGAAGTAGCGCTCCAGCCCGTTGAGAGAGAAGCCGGTCAGGCGGCGGGCAAAGTAGGTCTGCCCATCCTCCCAGCGGATCTGTCCATCGGTGATCACATCCACACCCGCGGCGACCTGATCCTGGATCGCCTCCAGGGTGACCTCTTCCTCGATCTTGCGCATCTCCTCCGCGGTGATCTGGCCGCGCTGGAGCCGTTCCACTCCGCTGCGCCACTTTCCGGGCGCCGGCAGATCCGCGATCTTGGGATAGCTGCCCACCACCGTGCTGATCATCCGCCACCTCCACCCTACACCCACTTACAGATGATGCTCGGCCACGGCGCGCGCGCCACGTCGTGCGTTGTGCAACCTCAGCGCCGGTACCCACGCATCGTGGGAAGCCGGGCCTGCGCATGGCTGGAGACAATTGCCAAACAAGAACTAACTCGATAGTCTACTTGGTGCCGGCCTCCACGTGCAAGTTTCGGATGCCGCGCACCAGATCGGCCATGGCCCGGTATCGCCCGAAGGACGGGATCAGGTACACCCCCGCCGCGCGCTGGCCGACCACCTCCACCAACTCCAGCGCCATGCGGTGCCCCTCCTCCCGCCCGTCGCTGCCGGCACGCCGCATGCGTTCCCGCACCCACTCCGGGATGGAGCTGCCCGGGAGTTCGTTGTGGAGGAACTCGGCGTGCCGGTCACTCTGCAGGGGCATCACGCCCACCAGGATGGGGATCGGCACGCCGCCGAAGCGGGCCACGAAGCGGTCGAACGTCTCCACTTCGTAGATGGGCATGGTGCACACGAAATCCGCGCCCGCCGAAATCTTGCGCTCCAGCACGCGCATCTCCTTGTCCAGGGCGCGCGCGCCCATGTTGAGCGCCACGCCCACCAGGAAGGAGGTGGGCTGGCCGATGGAGTTGCCGGCCACGTCGATCCCCTGGTTGAAGTTCTTGATCAGGCGCGCCAGTCCCGACGGCGTGACGTCCAACACCGCCGTGGCGTTGGGGTAGTCGCCCAGTTGGGGCGGGTCGCCGCGCAGCACCAGGACGCTGCGCACGCCCAGCGCGTGCACCGCCAGCAGGTCAGATTGCAGCCGCACCAGGTTGCGGTCGCGGGTCGTGAAGTGGAGGATCGTGTCCAGCCCCACCTCTTGCTGCACGCGGGCGCACATGGCCCAGGGGCTCATGCGCAGGCGGGCCAGGGGGTTGTCGCCCACGTCGATGGCGTCGACGCCCGCCTCGCGCAGGCGGCGGCATCCCGCCATCTCCTTGCTGTCGTCCACGCCGCGGGGCGGATCGATCTCCACCGTAATGACAAAGTGCCTGCCCAGCCGCTCGGCCAGGGTGAGGCCCTCGCCGGTCCGCGTGGTGGCCGCCTGTGCCGGCGCCAGAGGCGTCAGGGTGATTGTGCCCCCGGCGGGCGTGCCTTCCACCGGCGCCTCCGCGGGCGTTCGCACCCCGGCGGGCGCCGGCCGGGTCCGCCCCCGCGACCGGAAGTCGCGGACCACGGGCGCCATGGCGGCGATGTGCTCGGGCGTGGTCCCACAACACCCGCCCACGATCGACACGCCCCGCTCCAGCATGCGGCGCGCGTGCTCTGCCATGTACGGCGGCGTCGAGACGTAGATGTACCGCCCGCCCACATATGCCGGGAACCCGGCGTTGGGCATGGCCACCAGCGGCGTATGGCTGACGAGGGCCATCGCCTCCATGACCTGCAGGATGCCCTGGGAGCCGACGCTGCAGTTGGCGCCCAGCGCCTGCACCCCCAGCGCTTCCAGCGCGGCGACGATCTCCTCCGGGGTGTGCCCCAGCAGGGTCTTGCCCTCCTGAGTGAAAGTCATCTCCGCGGCGATGGGCAGCGCCGCGGCCTCCCGCGCGCCCAGAATCGCCTCCCTGAGTTCATTCAGGTCGGAGAAGGTCTCCAGGATCAGCAGGTCGGCGCCGCCCTCCGCCAGCGCCGCGGCCTGCTCGTGGAACGCTTCCCGCACCTCCTCACTAGTCACCGCGCCCAGCGGCACCATCGGGCGGCCAATGGGCCCCATGGAGCCGGCCACCCACGCCCGCACGCCCACCTCGGCGCAGGCCTCCCGCGCCGCAGCCACGCCGGCCACGTTCATCTCGCGCACCTGGTCCTGCAGGCCGTGCGCGCCGAGCTTGAACCGGTTGGCGCCGAAGGTGTTGGTCTCGATCAGCTCCGCGCCGGCGCGCAGGTAGTCTACGTGGATGCCGCGCGGAAGGTCCGGCGCGGACAGGTTCAGCGCGTCGAAGCAGTGGTCGAAAGGGACGCCGCAGGCATAAAGCATCGTGCCCATGGCCCCGTCCCCCAGCAGGGGGCCCGCGGTCAGACGCTCCACGAAGGTATGGGGATGTACCGGCGCGTTGGGCATCGTCGCGTCACGCTCGCGGCCGCGCCTTGCGCACCGCGTCACCTGCGGGGTGAGGGCGTCACCCGCGCAGCTAATTGGCTCCGGGGCCCCCGGAAAATCCGGAGGATTTTCTGGGGTGGAGCGATTTGGCAATGATGATTCGCTGGATCTCGGAGGTTCCCTCGCCGATCTCGGTCAGCTTTACGTCGCGGTAATACCGTTCCACCGGGTAGGCCTTCATGAACCCGTAGCCGCCGTGGATCTGCACCGCTTTGGCGGTGGCCCGCGCCGCCGCCTCCGAGGCAAAGAGCTTCGCCATGGAGGACTCACGCCGGAACGGCTTCCCGCGGTCCGCCAGGTCCGCGGCGCGCAGCACCAGCAGGCGCGCGGCCTCGATCTCGGTCGCCATGTCCGCGATCATGTGCTGGATGGCCTGGTGGTCGGCGAGGGGACGGCCGAAGGTCTTGCGCTCCCCGGCGTATTCGACGCTGGCCTCCAGCGCCGCCTGGGCCAGCCCCACCGCCAGCGCGCCCATGCCGATCCTCGCCCGCTCCAGCACCCGCATCGCGTCCCGGTAGCCCCGGCCGGGTTCGCCTAACAGCAGTACGCCGGGCACGGCGCAGTCCGCGAAGACCACCTCCGCGGTGTCGCTGCTGCGCATCCCCAGCTTGTCCTCCTCCTTGCCCACCTGGATGCCAGACGTGTGGCGGTCGAAGACGAAGGCAGAGATCCCGTCCGGACCGCGCCCGGGATCGGTCACGGCCATGACCACGTAGACGCCGGCCAGGCTCCCGTTGGTGACGAAGGCCTTGGTGCCGCTGAGCGTCCACCCATCGCCGCTGCGCGTGGCCCGGGTGGCGATGGCGGCGGCGTCGCTGCCGGCACCCGGCTCCGTCAGGCACCAGGCTCCCAACTCGCCCCCGGCCAGGCGCGGCAGGAACCACCGCTTCTGGTCCTCACTCCCCGCCAGCGCAATGTGCGTCGCGCACAACCCGTTGTGCGCCGCGACCGTGAGGGCGATGCCCGCATCACCCCAGGCCAGGGCCTCCACGGCCATGACGACGCTCGTCATCGACAGGCCGGTGCCGCCGTGCTCGGGGGGGATCGACATCCCCCACAGCCCCAGCGACGTCATCTTGGGGATGAGGTCCCAGGAGAACCGGCCGGCGCGATCCCAGGCCGCGGCGTGTGGCCGGATCTCCGCGGCGGCGAACTCGCGAACCGTGTGGTAGACCAGACGCTGTTCTTCGGTCAGATCTGGATCCACGGCGCCTTTCGTCGCCTCAGCCCTTCACCACACCCAGCGGCCGCGTGCGCACCACGCGCCGGCTGATGCCGGCGTTGTGGCACACGCCGACCACGTCGGCGACGTCCTTGTACGCGAGGGAAGCCTCCTCTGCCAGCAGGTGGGGGTCCTGCGCCCGCACGATGATGCCACGCCGGCGGAGTTCCTCCGCGACGTCCACGTTATGCAGGGTCCGCTTGGCCGCCGACCGCCCCATCACGCGACCGGCCCCGTGGCAGGTGGACCCGAAGCTCTCCTCCATGGCCTTGCGGGTGCCCACGGCGATGAAGGAGTAGCGGCCCATGTCGCCGGGCACGAAGACCGGCTGCCCCGTGCCGCGGTAGCGGGCCGGGACCTCCGGGTGGCCCGGCGGGAACGCCCGCGTGGCGCCCTTGCGGTGCACGCACAACCGCATCCTGCGTCCCTCCACTTCGTACTCCTCGATCTTGGCGATATTGTGGGCCACGTCGTAGATCAACGACATGCCCAAATCGCGCGGACCGCGCCGGAAGACCTGCCCGAACGCCTCGCGCACCCAGTGGGTCATCATCTGGCGGTTGGCCCACGCGAAGTTGGCGGCCGCGCACATGGCGCCGAAGTAGTCGCGCCCCTCCGGCGAGTCGATGGGCACGCAGGCGAGCTGCCGGTCGGGAAGCTTGATCCCGTACCGGCTCATGGACCGCTCGCACACCCGCAGGTGGTCCGTGCACACCTGGTGGCCCAGCCCGCGGGAACCGCTGTGGATGAAGACCACGACCTGGCCCACCTGGTCGATCCCCATGATGGACGCCGCGTCCGCGTCGTGAATCTGATCCACCACCTGGATCTCCAGGAAGTGGTTGCCCGACCCCAGGGTGCCGATCTGCGACCGCCCGCGCTGCTTCGCGTGCGGGCTCACCGCCTCCGGATCCGCCTCCCGCAGGGCGCCGCCGGCCTCGGTGACCTCCAGGTCCTCCGCGAATCCGTAACCCTTCTCCACCGCCCAGCGCGCGCCCCGCGCCAGCACCTGGTCGATCTCCTTCATGTCGACCCTCACGCGGCCGGTCGATCCCACCCCCGAGGGGACGCCCGAGAAGACGTGGGCCACCAGGTCTTCCAGCTTGGGCCGGAGGTCCTCCTCGGCGAGGGTGGTGCGGACCAGGCGCACGCCACAGTTGATGTCATAGCCGACGCCGCCGGGGCTGATCACGCCGTCGTCCAGGCGCATGGCCGCCACGCCGCCCACGGGGAACCCGTAGCCCCAGTGGATGTCCGGCATCGCCAGCGAGCGGCCGACGATGCCGGGCAGCGTGGCGACGTTGGCGACCTGCTCCAGGGCCTGCTCCTCCGAGATCTGCCGGAGCATCGCCTCGTCGGCGTAGACCAGACCCGGTACCCGCATGCCGGGCTTGTAGTCCTGGGGGATCTCCCAGCGGTAGTCGTCGATCTTGCGGATGATGCGATTCCACGTCTTCGCCATGGCAATCACCATCCGCCCCTGCCGGTCGTCGCGACGGCCCCGCCCGGCGGCCGCACGGGCGGAGGTCAGGAGGGCGGATCTCAGCCTACAGTGTACCGCATTTGACGCGCGCCCGGCGTCCCCGCCTGGACCGGGTGAGACTGAAAACGCACAGCCCCTCGAAGGAGGGGCTGTGCGTCACCGTACCGGTGACCGATCGCTCCGCCCCGCCGAGGCTCGCGCCTCCTTAGAAAGGCATCGCCTCGACGGCTTTGACCTCGGGCACGGCCTCTTTGAGCTGGCGCTCGATCCCCGCCTGCAGCGTCATCATGGAGTGCATGCACCCCACGCAGGCTCCGGCCAGGCGGATCTGCACGACGCCGTCGGAGATGTCCACCAGTTCGATGTCGCCGCCGTCGGCCTGGATGTACGGACGGATCATGTCCAGCACCTGGTCCACGCGCTGCCACAGGTCGCTGTCCTGTCGCTGCTCCGCCTGCTGTACCTGGTCCATCGTCGCGCCTCCCGATCTCCGTGGGCGCCCTACGACCGCGCCCCGGCCTGCGTCTCGTCTTCCTGGTCGCACGGCTGGGCCTCGCCCGGGTCGTCCTTGGTGGTGAAGGAGTGACCGCACCCGCAGGTGGCGACGGCGTTGGGGTTGCGGATGGCAAATCCCTCCCCCATCGCGCCCTGCACGTAGTCGATCTGGGCCCCGCGCAGGACGCGGAGGCTCTCAGGATCCACCAGCACCCGCACCCCGTGCGCCTCCACCAGCAGATCGTCCAGCTGGCGCTCCTTGTCGAACGCCATGCCGTAGCTGAACCCCTCGCACCCGCCGCGCGTGATGAACAGGCGCAGGCTGAGTTCGGGATCGTCCTGCTGGACGAGGATCTCGCGCAGCTTCCCGGCGGCGCGCTCGGTCACACTGATCATGGCTCGCCCTCCGTCGTGCGGCGCCTCTTTCCCGTACGATTGTACAGAGGCGACTTGCGTTTGTCAAAGGCCCGGCCCGCACGCGTCGCCTCTCCCGGGGCCACGGGCTGCGGGGGATCGCGTTCGGCGTCCACGGGGCACAGGAATCCGAAGGGCTCTTCGCCGTCGTTGATGAACTGGTGCGGCACCAGCGGCGGGACGAAGACGAAATCGTAGGGGGCCACCTGGTAGATTTCCTCGCCCACGAGGGCGCGCCCGCACCCGCGCAGAATCACCACGGCGTGGGCGTGCCGGTGCTTCTCCAGATTTGAGTATCCGCCGGGCTGGATTTGGAAGTAGCGCAGGTGGAAGGCGGTCGGCTCTCCGCGGCGACCCACCAGGGTGTGCCGGGTGACGCCCTGCCACGCCGGCGTCTTTACCCCGGCGTCCGGCGGCCGGTAGGCGCCGGGGGGCACGCCTTCCCACGTGAAGTCCCGCGGGTTGAAGCGGGACAGGATGGGACGCGGGCCTGCCGCCCTGTCGCGCGGCCCGCCCGCCGGCTGCCCCGGGCCTCCGCCCTTCTCGTCGGTCACGGGACGATCACCACCTTCAACGCCTCCTTCGCCTCCGCCACCAGACGGTATCCCTCCGAGACCTGCTGCAGGGAAAAGCGGTGTGTAACCAGGGAGGCGACGGGGAGCCCACCGGCCAGCAGGTCCAGCGCCTCCCTCGTTTCCACCGGCCCGGCCGAGTAACTAGGAACCACCCGCACTTCCTTGAAGTACATGTCGTGCACGTTGACGGGCCAGGCGACCTCCGGCGGCGTGGGAGTGAACAGGACCAGGGTTCCGCCCGGCGCCACGCACTCCATCCCGAGCTGGATGGCCTCCACGCTGCCCGGCCCCACGACGACGATGTCCGCGCCATCCCCGCCGGTGGCCGCGCGCACGGCATCGGGTGGCCAGACCCGATCCACGTCGACCACGGCGTCAGCGCCCAGGGCCTGGGCCCGCGCCAGCCGCGAGGTGACGCGGTCCACCCCGATCACGGTCTCCGCGCCCCACCGGCGCGCCAGCAACAGGTGCAGCAGGCCCATCACGCCCAGGCCCAGGACCAGCACGCGATCTCCGGCGCGCAAGCCGGCGCGCCGCAGCGACTTCACCACGCACGCCAGGGGCTCGACGAAGGTGGCAACCTCGTCGTTCATGTCCGGCGGGACGGCAAGAGTGTCGGCCTGCACGGCTGGAGCCTGCACCACCGCGAACTCGGCCAGGGCGCCGGGAAGCAGCCGTCGGGGACGCCAGGTGGCACATTGCACGTGATCGCCGCGCCGGCACGCCCGGCACCGCATGCACGGTGCGTGGTGATGGACGAAGACGCGTGTCCCGGGACGGAACCCTTCGACGCGCGCCCCCGCCGCGACCACGTCCGCCACCGGCTCGTGACCAGGCACCAGCGGGGCCTTTTTCCGCATGTACCAGCCCATGGCCTCGCCGGGGCAGAGGCCGCAGGCGCGGATGCGCACCAGCAACTCGCCTTCGCCGAGGGAAGGCAGTGGAACCTCCTCCAGCCGCAGGTCGTCCGCGTCGTAGTAGACCACGGCGCGCGTGGACCGGGGGCGTGCGTCTAGATCCACGCGGCATCCTCCGGCGTCACGGCGTACTTGATGCCCTGCCCGCGGTCCAGCGCCGCGAAGATGCCGGTGATCTCATCCAGCGGGCGGACGGCGGTCACCAGCGGGCGCACGGCGATCTCGCCCGTGGCCAGGAGACGGTGCGCCTCCCGGGCGTCGTCGGGACGATAATGGAAGGCGCCGGTCAGGGTCACCTCGTCATAGTGCAGGCGCGCCGCATCGTAGGAGACCCGGGTGCCGCCGCGCAGTCCGCTGAACAGCAGCACGGTGCCCCCCTTGACCGCCCAGGCCGCGCCGGCCTCCCACACCGCGGGATCACCCGTGCACTCGATCACGGTAGTAGGCCCGCGCCCGCCGGTCAGGGAGGCCAGCGCCGCCGCCGCGTCCGCGCTCTCGGCGTCCACCACCGCGTCCGCGCCCAGCGCCGCCGCCAGGCGCAGCCGGTCCGCGCGCCGCCCCACGGCCAGCACTCGCGCCCCGTGACGTCGGGCCATCAGGATGAAGAGGAGTCCAATGGTGCCCAGGCCGACCACGGCCAGGGTCCCGCACGCCTCTTCCGGGAGCCGCCGCCACCCGTGGACCACGCAGGCCAGCGGTTCCAGGAACGCGCTCTCGATATAGGAACGCGAGGCGGGTTTGGGAAGGAGATGGACCGCCGCGACCCGGGGGCGGATCAGCAGGTAGTCGGCGTAGGCGCCCAGCACCATCTCGTCGAAGAGACGCTCGCAGAGATTCTCGCGGCCGGCGCGGCACGGCGGGCAGGCCCCGCACGGCGCCGTGGGCAGCGGCACCACGGCGTCACCCTCGCGCACCCACGTCACGCCCGCGCCAAGGCCCGCCGCGTCCCCGGCGCACTCGTGCCCGAACGGACCGAAGGGGAGTTTGGGATGCCCGCGGCGGAACGTCTTGAGGTCGGTGCCGCACGTCAGCGCAGTCCGCACCCGGAGCAGCACCTCGCCTGGCCCGGGCGCCGGGATCGGAACCTCGCGGACCTCGATCCTCCCCGGTTCCAGGAGGACAGCCTGCCGCATCCGCCGTCCCGACGCCTTCCTGTCCCGACGCCGCTCCGCGCCGCCCGTCAGCTCTTCGGCCCCAGTTCGACCGGAAGCTGGAGGTTCATCCAGGCGATGATCCCGCCGGCCAGGTTGAAGACCCGGGGGTAGCCTTTCTCGAGCAGCAGGCGCGTGACGTCGGCGCTGCGTTGCCCGGAGGCGCAGTGGATCACCAGGGTACGCTGCGGGTTTAGCTCGTGCGTGCGCGACGGCACCTGGCCCTTGGGGATCAGGCGCGCGCCGGGGATGCGGGCCTGGTCCCACTCCCACTGTTCGCGCACGTCGATCAGGTCGGCCT